>JAABTZ010000046.1 GCA_011389605.1 Desulfobacteraceae bacterium | reverse complement strand
TATAATTTCAGGCTCCTGGCATATGGCCCGGGCAATAAACACCCGCTGGCGTTCACCTCCGCTTAACTGATCAATGCGCCGGTTTGCCCGGTGCCCCACTTCAGTAAAATCCATGGCCTGGACGGTCAGCGCCCTGTCACTGTCGGATTCAATACCAAAAGCCCCGAGATGCGGACTTCTGCCAAACAGAACCACGTCTTGCACCCTGAAAGGAAAATCCATTGGCACCTGCTGGGGGACAAAAGCCATGCGCCGGGCAAGATCTTTTCGGCCATAGCTTCTAAGCCGGCGCCCCATGATGTGCACACTTCCGGAAACCGGCCGTAGAAGTCCGGCAATAATTTTCATAAGTGTGGTTTTCCCGGAACCGTTCGGGCCGATAAGGATAAAACACTCCCCGGTTTTTACTTCAAAGGACAGCTGGTTTAGCACAATTTGATCGGCATATGCCGCGGAAACTGAGTTGACGGAAACAGCCGGGTTCATGAATCGGTCCTTTTGAGAAGAAAAATAAACACCGGCGCCCCGATCATGGCAGTTATTACCCCGACAGGCATCTCTCCCTGCCGGGGCAGAATCCGGGCCAGCAGATCGCAGAGTACCAGATAGGCAGCTCCGCTAAAAATGCATGCCGGCACAAGCACACGATGGTCCGAACCGAGCAGAAGACGCAATAAATGAGGAATTACAAGCCCGACAAATGCGATCAGGCCGCACTGATAAACAGTTGCGCTTATCATAAAAGAGGTAATCACAAGCAGGCTTATACTGACAAGGCCCACGTTTACCCCCATGGTTTGGGCCATCTCTTTTCCCATTAGCAAAAGATTCATTTTATGAGACATCCAGAAAACAGCGGCAAAACACGGCAGCACCATCACTGCAAGTATGCGCACTTCGGCTATGCTGCCGGAAGACAGATCCCCCATAAGCCAAAACATTATATTCTGCAGCCTGGAATCCCTGGACAAAGACAACAGAAACATTATGCCCGCCGAACAGAAGGCATTGACCATAACCCCTGAGAGCAGCAGAGACTCTTTTTTGGCTGTTGTCTGACCCGAAGCAATACCGATTACAAGAAAAAGCGTTGCCATGCCCCCGAAAAAGGCAAGCAGTCCCACTCCCGGAAATCTTGACAGACCCAACATTATGCCGGTGATTGCACCAATGGCCGCCCCCCCGGAAATTCCCAGAATGTAAGGCTCAGCAAGGGGATTGCGCAAAAGGGCCTGAAACACAAGGCCGCCAAGGGATAAAGACGCACCCACGAGTGCTGCCAGCACGACACGGGGAAATCTGATTTTCCATATAATGGAATACATAAGGCTGTCATCCCGGAAAAAATCCCGGATGGCACCAATAACTGCCGCCGCCCCTGCTCCGGAAGAGCCCATGGTCAGTCCCAGAAAAATGGCAGCCACAAGCAAAATCAGCAGCAGGGCAGATATCAGCAGGATCCGTCTTACCACGGCAGTCATCTCAGTTCTCCTTGGCCACGGCCGGCATATCCGGATGAATCAATCCCAGCAATTCTTCCAGCCCCTTTATCAGCCGGGGCGAAGGCCGGTCATAAACATCGGAGTCAACCAGGTAAATGCGGTCATTGGCAACCGCGGGCAGATCCTTCCACTGACGCCACTGCCGCACCACCTTGTCAAAGACCTGCTGACGGTTCATGGAGGTTACAATGATTATATCCGGGGCCAAAGCCAGCACATCTTCAACTGAATAGCGTGGATATCCTGTCTGTCCGCCAGCCAGGTTCCTGCCTCCGGCAAGACCTATAAGCTCGTGAATAAAGGTGTCTGCTCCGGCTGAAACAATGGGATCAACTCCGATCTGGAAAAACACGCCCGGCCTTTGTGAAATCCCGTCGACTTTTTCCTGCACTTTGTCCATGCGGTTTTGCATCTCAGATACAACCTGCCTGGCCCTCTGCTGGGCTCCCAGAACTTTACCAATGCCTGATACTGCGGCCATTACCGAATCCAGATCCCTTGGATTTACAGCATACACGGCAATGCCCATTTCTTCCAGCCGCCGGATTATGGCAACAGGATTGCCGTCTTTTACCGCCAGGCAAAGATCAGGCCTCAGGGAAACTATTTTTTCCAGATCCAGATACACGTATGAACCCACCGAGGACAAATTCTGGGCTTCGGGCGGATAATCGCTGTATTCAGTGACACCCACCAGAAGCTGCTGGCAGTCTATGGCAAAAACAATCTCGGTAATGCTGGGAGCCAGGCTCACCACCCGCTGAATGTTTGCCGGCAGTTCGACGTCCCTGCCGGCGTGATCCTGTATCGTGCCGGCACTAACAGAAGCTGCACACATCAAAAAAAATAAAAAGCTTCCGGCCATTGCAACCCTGCGAATCCGGGCATTTAGGCTGGCACTGACATTTGAGTTTAAATATTTTTTAATCATTTGGTTTCCGCAAGCAGTTGATCAATGGCATTTGCAAGTTCTCTTGTGCGCACGGGCTTTGCGATAAACCAGTGCTCGCCGATTTTTTTATAAACCCTGTTTCCGGTTTCTTCCCGGGTGGCCAGGGCTGTGAGGAAAACTACCGGAATGTGGGCCGTAAGGGGAATTTCCCGCAGGCGTTCCCATACGGCCTCCCCGGACATATCTGGCATCACCATGTCAAGAAGAATGATATCAGGTGCTTCTGTTCGTGCCAGTTCCAGGCCCCGCCTGCCGCTTGTGGCGATTACCACCTCGAAACGCTTAAGGGCCATGAGATTTTCCCGGACAAAAAAACAGAAATCTTCCTCATCGTCAATTACAAGAATCTTTGTTTTGTCATTGTCCATTTTTTTCCTCTTCTTCTATCATATGAATTTTTTCCGCAGGCTGAAGCCTCATGTAAAAGGTGGTACCCTTGTCCGGCTGGCTGCTGACATCAATGGTTGCCATCATGCGGTCCAGGATCATATGCGCAAGGCTCAAACCCAGGCCTGTTCCATCCCCTGTGGCCTTAGTGGTGAAAAAGGGCTCAAAGATCTTGGACAGCACATTCGTATCCATGCCCCTTCCGGTATCACTTATTTCCACCACTGCCATCTGCTCACCCATTTTAAAATAATCAGCCCCCCGGTATCCTGTTTTATAACCCACATCATCTACTTGGGATGTATAGATCCTGATCCCGAGTTCTTTTACTGCTGAATCCGCCATGGCGTCAACCGCATTGTTTAAAAGATTAAGCACAACCTGAATGAGCATATTGCGGTTGCCGGCCACGGATACGGCCGCTGAGGGAAACAACCGCAGGACATTGACACCGAATTTTTTAAAATAATGCCCGCTTAAAACAAGGCTTTCGTCAACGACTTCGCAAATATTGACAGGCTCCACGGAGATATGGTTCTTGCGGGAGAATTTAAGCACATCATTGATAATGAAATTAGCCCGGTCAATGGCCTGATTTATTTTTTTTACAGACCTGACTGACTGGGGATGGTCTTCGGGCAAAATATTTTCCAGATAATCCACGCCCATGGATATAATCTCAAGCGGGTTTCTGATTTCATGGGCCACTCCTGAAGCCAGGCGGCCCAAAGCAGCCATTTTGTCTTTTTGAATGAGCTGATCCCTGGTTTCCCTTAGCTTTGCATAGGCTTTTTTAAGTTCATCCTCCTTGCGCACGCGCTCGGTGATGTCCTTTGAAACCACGGCCACGGCAAAAACCCGGTCTTTGTCAGAATCATAGATAGGGCTAAGGGTATTAGACAGCCACTGTCCCAGCCTGGAGTCATGGAATTCATACTGAACAGGCTTTCCGTTTTCAAAAATTTTGTCCACATGCTTTTGAAAGAGCCCGGCTTCCTCCGGGGTATGAAAATCACCGTACAGAAATCCGAGCATGGCAACCTCGGAGGTAAAACCATAGGCCTCATATAATTTGGGATTGGCTGATAAATACTCCCCGAACAGACCCGATGTGTAAACCATGACATCAGAGGCGGCAAACAGGCGGCTGTATCGTTCCCGGGCATCTAACCGAAGTTGTTTTTCTTCTTTTATAATCAGTGCACGGACCAGGCCATATGCAGCAGCAACGGCCAAAACCATAACCGGTCTCAGCGAGCAGTAAAATGGAGTTTCAACAATGCCGCATCCGCCATAAATGAGCAAGCCGGAATATAAAGACGCAAACAGCAAAGAACAAAACAGAATAATTGAAAACCGGCCGCACAGACCTGCCATACACAAAATCAGGAAAAACAATATATAAAGATCCGAGTAAACAGCTCCGGTCAGGCCGAGGAAGGCTGCAAGCAGAACCGTGTCAAAGACCACCATGATTGGCAAAAACCGGCCCTGCCCGAAAAAGCGTTTCGGCAGCCAAAAGGTCAGAAAATGAGTAAATACCAGCACTGAAATCCAGGCATATCCAAAAATTTCTGCTTCATGGCCTGCAGGGTCACGAAAAAGGACAAAAGAGGCAATTACAAGGGTAACTGCCAGACGAATGGATATCAGCAATTGTTTTCTGTTTATTTCACCGGTCATCGGAGGGGCGTCCCTGGGGCTGAAAAGATGAAAATTTGCGGTATTTTAACCGGAAACAGGTTTGATTTTCAAGTTTTTTAATTTATTTTAATTTATGATGTTCTCATAAAAAGTCTGATTTCAGATGGGGCCGTAAAAAGTTCAAGATCAAGGCTTGCGTGATTGCCAAGAATGCAGCGTACTTAGCCGTACGTGAAATTCTGAAAAATCGCGCGTAACGCAGATTTTGGACTTTTTACGGTTCCATCATTTTTGACAAACTCGTAAAAAGCCGGCGCGGTATTTTTGTAGAAAGCAAATCCATAAGCGCCTTGGCTGACCGGAGGTGCGGAAAATGAGTTTCCTCGCTCCAGAAGCCTTCCGGAGACTTAATTTCCGCAAGGATAACATGAATTTATATTTTAAAAATCTAAAACCCTCCGGGATTTCCAATTTCACCGCATCTACTGCCTCAGATACAGCCTCGCATAGTTGACTATAGCGACTCTGCATCTTCCTTGTATCTGCGGCAAACTTGAAAATCGCTCAATTTAGGTTTACGTTAAAGCTCTGAAAAGCATTTCCTTGGAAGTATCCCACCCGGGCTGGACAAAACCGGGTTGTGACGTTATTTTTTTTACCGGCTTTTGTCAGAGACCGGAAAGCTGACAAACTCGTAAAAAGTCGCTTTTAGACGGCTTTGTAAAAAGTTGGTTTTATGATGGGGCCGTAATTCCTGGATATACACATAAAAGCATCTGTCTGATGTGGAAGGAGAAAAAATGAAAGTTCAGATTGATTATGATCTTTGCATGGGAGACGGCAACTGCAGCAAGGTGTGCCCGGAGGTGTTTGAATATGATGATGATCAGATGCTTGCCCGGGTAACTGCCAGCGAGGTTCCGGCCGAATACGCCGACCGGGTCCGGCAGGCTGCCGAGGAATGTGCCCCCGGGGCCATTGTGATCGAAGAGTAAAATGAGCGGGCCGGCCCTGCCGGGGCAGTCGCGCCGGTGCCCGCCCGGCCGTACGGATGTGGCTCGGGGCACTGGTGAGAGTTGGGCTTTTATGCGTTATTGCAGGGGCGGTGTCTTTTGCATTTGTTTTTGAATCCGCCTCCATGCGCTACAAGTTCGGAACCGAAAGGAGGCAAATCATGAACACCCGTTTTCGTTTAACCGCGATAATTTTCTGTCTGGTGCTGATAGTGGCCGGCAATGCATCTGCGCAGGCAGAAAACTGGCGCATCGACACCGACCATTCCAGCATTTATTTCGATGCCCGCCACACGCTTGCAACGGTTCGGGGGCAGTTTAAGGGATTTACCGGAACCGTGGATTTTGATCCCGACAATCTCACAGCCGGCAGTGTTGATTTCACCGTCAAGGTGGACACCATCAATACCGGTATCACCAAGCGCGACAACCACCTGCGATCCGATGACTTTTTCGCTGCCGGCAAATATCCAGAGATGACCTTTTCGAGCACCGATATCCGGCACATGGAGGACGGCCGCTACATCATGGAAGGCGAGCTCACCGTGCGCGATGTGACCCGGCAGGTGGAAATTCCGTTTACCTTCCTGGGCAAACAGGACAATCCCCTGGAAAAGGGCCAGGAAGTGGCCGGTTTTGAGGCTGAATTTGCCATCAATCGCCTTGACTACAATGTGGGCGACGGCCGATTTGCCGAAATGGGGGTTGTGGGAAAACAGGTCCGGGTCCTTGTGGCCCTTGAACTGCTGCGGGACAAGTAGATCATGGATACTCCGAAACCCTATATGATCCGATGTGCGGGCTGCCGGACCAAAAACCGGATTCCGGCTGACAAGATCAACAGCAGGCCGGTGTGCGGCAAATGCCGCAAGCCAATGGACCTTGCCGGGGTGCTTGAAACCCGGCCCGTTGAAGTCTCGGACAGCACATTTCAGGCCCGGGTGCTGGATTCGCCCATAGCCGTGCTGGCGTTTTTCTGGGCGCCCTGGTGTACGGTCTGCCAGTCGGTGATGCCCACTGTCAGCCGCATTGCATCCGGGCTCAGCGGCCGGGTGCGGGTGGCGAAAATCAACATTGATCAAAATCCGCAGACCGCCTCCAGGTTTCAGGTGATGAGCGTGCCCTTTATGATCGCGTTTGACAGTGGAGCGGAAAAAGACAGCCTGGCCGGCGCAGTCCCGGAACTCGATATTCTAAAGATGCTGGCTCCCTATTATTGATCGGCTCGCTTGTCTCAGGAAAAAACGGCTGCATCTGCAATAAAAAACCCTTATATCCCGGTGATGTTATATGCCCTAAACAGCGATACCGCCGTCAAAACCCTGAACCAGGCCGTGGCCATGGCGTTTAAAGAAATAAGGGCGCCCTGGCGCCGCAACTTTCAACCCGGCCGGCTGCATCCAAACCGTCCGGGTCCGGAGAATCGGCAATAATTGCCAACCCGTTAAAAGCCGGAGGACACGGCCGAAATTTGCCGCCCCTTGTAGATACTTGACCGGCCTGAATTTTATTGATAAAAGAAAAGAATGTATCGTGAAAACTACATTAATGCCCTCCGCCTGGAAATGGTGGAAATGGTCAGAGACGGTCTTTCGCCAGTGGCCCTTAAATACGGCTATTCTGACGTAGCCCTGGAAAGTACCATAAAATGGCGCCCCCTGGTTCTGGTAGTGGGCAATTATTCCTCGGGCAAGTCTACGCTCATCAATGAGTTTCTGGGCGGAAACATCCAGGCTATTGGGCAGGCTCCAACAGATGACTCCTTTACCATAATCACCTATGACGATGAGGTTAATGAAAACAGCTCCATACATGTCACCGAGGAAAGGGACGGAAAATACCTTCTAAATGATCCTGATTATCCATTTGAGATTTTAAAAAAACACGGCCAGCGGTTTGCCTCACATTTCCGGCTCAAAAAGGTCAACTCCCCCTTTCTGAGAAACCTGGCTCTAATCGACACACCCGGTATGCTCGACTCGGTCACTGAACGCGACCGGGGGTACAATTATCAGGATGTAATCGGTGATCTTGCCCAGCTTGCAGACCTGGTTCTGGTACTTTTTGACCCCCACAAAGCCGGAACAGTCAGGGAAGCCCATACCAGCCTTCGCGAGACCATATCTGCCAGGACTTTTGAAGACAGGGTGCTTTTTGTGCTAAACCGGATTGACGAATGTTCATCTTTAAGCGATCTTCTTCAGGTCTACGGTACACTTTGCTGGAATCTCTCCCAGATAACCGGAAGAAAAGACATTCCAACCATCCATCTCACCTATTCCTCCCGGGCTGCCGGCAAATCCGAATCGGCACATGAAGAATCCAGGCACTTTCTTTACCACCTTCAAAATCAGCGGAAAAAACTCAAGGAATCTGTTTTAGACGCTCCGCGAAGAAGGCTTGACAATCTGGCATCTTTTATTGAAACCCATTCCGAACGACTGGACCATTTTCTCGAAGCCCTGCTGGCCCACGGACAAAGAGTGCATAAATTCCGGCTGAAACTGACTCTGACAGGCATTCTTATAAGCCTGCTTCTTGGCGGGGCCGCCGCATACGGCACCATGGCCATAGGCCTTGCCGGCGCCATGGCCGACCCTTTCGGCCTGACAATAGCCGTGGCAGCAGCCGCAGGGTTCATATTCCTGTGGACAATAGGCCCGATGCGTCTGTTCATGGGCGCTTTTCAGCGCAAATGGCTGAAAAAAAGCGACAGGATAATACCCCTGGAAACCCAGACCCGCAAGGACAGCTGGCAGTCCATCAGCAATCTTGTTTTCCATTATCTGCAAAAAACAGGGGGGCGTTATTCTTTAAAAGCCCTGAAAAGCGAATATGACCAGGTCCATGAAATCTATGCCCAGGGCAGCCGTGAGGTACGAAAAGCTTTAAATGAACTGGCCAACATGCCCAGGGATCAGGCCGTGTTTGATAAAATTTCCAGCCCCATTGAAAATGACTCTCCTTATGCTGAATTTGAGCCTGATATCGAATCCCCCGAAGATAAACCCTATGAGTCAGACAATGGCGGCAATGACCAGTCACACCTGCCTCCGGTCGACAGGGCCTCTGTTTCTGAAAAATGAACGGCTGCATTACAGCAATTGCTGGCCAAAAAAGAAACCGGCAGCGCTGCAGCATATTTATCGACGGCGAATATGCTTTTTCCCTGTCTGAAAAGCTGGCTGTCTGCCTTCACGTTGGCGACCCGTTAACCTCAGAGCAAAAGCAGCAGCTCCTGGTCGAAGACGAAAAACAAACCGCCTTTGAACGCGCCCTGCACTTTCTTCAGTATCGTCCACGCAGCCGATGGGAAATTTTGCAATATTTTGAAAAAAAAGGATTTTCCCAATCAGCTGCCGCCGATGCCATGGCCCGCCTGGAAAGATACCGGTATGTCGACGATAAGGCATTTGCCCGCATGTGGATTGAAAGCCGCAGCCGCAGCCGGCCGAGGGGAGAGTTTGGCCTGAGATATGAATTGGTACAAAAAGGGATTGCCGAATCTGTTATCGATCATGTGCTTGACGGATACGAGGAAACCGGGCCTGCCTGGAGGGCAGTCAAACCGCGCCTGGGGACATGGTCCAAACTTGATAAAAACGAGTTAAAGCAAAAAATTTACGGGTACCTGAAGCGGCGTGGCTTTTCCTGGCAAACTATTCAGTACGTCTATGAACAGGCTGTTTCGTGCCTGGAAAAAAAGTAAAAAGATAATAACCTGTTTAAGAGTAAAAAAGACTTCTCCGGATAAACCGGCTATGGATTTCTGCTGATAAATTCCCTGGCCAGGGCCATGAAATCCAGGGCGCCATTGCTGGTTTTGCGGTAAAAAACAACGGGCTTCCCAGCCTCGGTGCTTGCGGCAATGGTGGTATTTGACCGGATAGCGGTATCATAAAGCATGTGACAATAGCGTTCATCGGTTCGCAGGCGGTCAAGAATCATATTGCTCACCCGGGTGCGCTGGTCGTAAAATGTTGGCACCAGCCCGGAAATTCTGATTTCAGGATTGATCTCCTCCTGCACGGCCTCGATGGTGTCAAAAAGATCAGCAAGTGCCCGGAAGGCATAAGGCTGGGTCTGACACGGGACCAGCACTTCCCGGCAGGAAGCAAACACGTTGATTGTCAAAAGCGAAAGGCTCGGAGGCGTGTCCATCAAGACAACATCATAGTTGTTCTTTAAATCTGCCATGGCAGTTTTCAAACGATTTTCACGGCCCTCGGCATCTACAAGCTCCACTTCAGCACCTGCCAGATCGATATGGGAGGGAATCAAGTCCAGGTTTTTCCATTTTGTGGCGCAAAGGGCATCCGCGGTCTTGTATTGCCCCGGTTCCGCTATCAAGTCATAGACACTTAAAGAATCGTCATCCACCTCAATGCCAAGCCCGGAACCGGCATTGTGCTGGGGATCCATGTCCACGATCAAAACCCGCTTTCCAAGCGCAGACAGGGCTGCACCCAGATTGATTACCATCGCGGTTTTGCCCACCCCCCCCTTTTCATTGGCCACCGCCACGAAACGAGCCTGCTTTGCCGCCATTGTCGCCTCCTTTTCATGGATTACCTGTTGGATCACCTCTGTTGAATTTGCTGTCCGCCAAATCATCTGCCTGTAAGGCCTTCTGCAGGCTGCGAATCTTTTCCCTGACCTGCTGGAGTTGGGATATAATTTCTTCCATGGTATCCAGGGACTGCTGTTTTTCATCCTGCCCGCGGTTGGTCATTTCCCGTATCCGGCCAAGATCTGTAGCAAAGGCCTTAAACCTGTCAACCAGCCACTGATTCATCTCAGCGGCCACTTCATCAATGAGCCGAAACAGATACTGGAATTTGATATTTTCCCGGTAATTTTTAAAATGAAACACAACGGTTGCTTCGGTTTCACGTTTCATTTTTGCCACTCCGCCCCGCAGGGCGGCAAAATCAGCACTGCCATCGGCATCCCCGCGTCTGATCATTTTTTTTACACCCTGCACCGCACGGAAAAATCCCAGCTTCATAAACGCTTCGGTCTTAATACCCCGGGTGTAACTAAGGGTTGCCGAAGCCTCGGGCAATTGAATCCCGTGGTTCTTTTTTACCCCGGCTATGGAAACAGGGATGGATTCGGCCGCAGCATCCATATCTGCATCCGTGCCGTTTACCCTGAAACCTGCCGTGACCTCCCGGGTCATGGTTTCATAGGGCCGGCAGATTGATTCAAAATACTCCAGAATATATTGCTCATTTTCACCGGCAAAACCAAACAGCCTGGGATTGATCTGCTCTGCCATGAAAAGATCGAGTCTTTCCCTGAAATCCTGAAAAACAATCAACAGGGTTTCGGAAAACCCTTTTTCAGCAAGTGTTTGCTTATAAGTGTCGGCGGCAATATTGTAGCTGCGGATAAATTCCACAACAGGGGGTGCCAGCTGACCGTGACGAATATCAAAAAACTTATCAGCCCTTACTTTCATCTCTTTTTTAAGCTGCTGGCAGGCGCCTTCAAAAGTTCTGTTGATCATGAAACTTATTTTTTCGGCTTTTTTCTGCTGCTGTTTGATCTGCTTTATAAGCTCACCGGCACCATCGGCATCGGCTGAAAGAATTCTGCGGTTAAAGGCCAGCCACTGATAAAAATCCTCAGCGGTTGCCGACAGCCTTTGAAGCTGATTTTTTAAAAATACCTGATAGCGATTCACTGTTATGATATGCTTGAAGTCTGCATCAAAACACAATCTTTCTTTTTCTGAAAAATCAACAAGATCAGTATACTCCCGCCAAAGGCCGAACCGGGCGTTTTCCTTTTCCTGCAGGTCTTCGGAGATGGCAGAAAACAATGCATACAGCCCTGAAAAAGTATATACAGCAGGCGAGGCTGTCATCAATGCCAGATCTTTTCTGATGCCTTCAACTACCCGCTTCAGATCGGCAAGGTTTTCATGCTCGTTTAAATCAGTATTAACAACGAA
>JAABTZ010000428.1 GCA_011389605.1 Desulfobacteraceae bacterium | reverse complement strand
AACAGCGCGCTTGTACCGTCGGTGCATACGGCGTTGGCCCTGGCGCACTCCCTGGATTGTACGGTTGAGGAATTATTTGGTGATAAAGGGGATGGAACCATTGCCTGGGCGTGGCTTTCATCTCAGGATTTTCCGGCCTACTGGGAGGCGTCATTCGACCAAAAGGTTCTTGCGTTTCCTGTGGAACCACTGCCTTTCAGCATTCTGCCGCCTGACGGGTGGTTCGATGGGCAGGTATGCAAGTCCCTTTCGGCGGATGTTTCCAACATGACCCTGATCATGGCATCTTGTGACCCTGCGGCCGGACTTCTGGCCGCCGTGATGGGGTCACGGACCGGCGTGCGGGTGCTGCCCTTTCATCGGTCCAGCAATGAAGCACTTTCTTTGCTCAAGAAAGGCGTGGTGCATGTGGCAGGTACCCATCTTCGGGAACTTGATGAGCCTGGAGGAAATGCAGCCGTGGTTCAGGACCTTCTGGGCAAAGGATTTCGATTGTTAAGAGGCGCTGTGTGGCATGAAGGCGTAGCGGTTCGCCCCGGAGAAGGGCTGACCGCACTTAGGAAGGTGAGATCAAAACACGTTCGATGGATCGGGCGCAAGGAAGGCTCCGGAGCCCGGCGCTGCCAGGACAAGATTCTGCCGGGCAACAGGACGGCCGAAAGCATTGCACAAAATCACTGGGAGGTAGCCATGGCCGTTCGCCAGGGATGGGCCGATGCGGGTGTTTGTCATCACCTGGCTGCGGAACAGGCCGGGCTTGATTTTCTCCAGGTCAGTCAGGAGATATTCGACTTGTGCTATCCGGCATATCTGGAATTCGATCCGCGTATCACAGCGTTGCGCAGGGTGATTTGCAGTGCCGGTTATCGCAAATGTCTGGCCAGCTTGAGAGGGATAGATACCCGGACAACAGGTGATGAAATACGCGTATAAATAAAAAGCAACTGCTCAAAAGAGCAGCGAGTGTCTCTGTTAAACAGGGAAAAATCGACAACCAAAAAGAATCCATTCAGGGAAAGAAGATGGAATACTACAAAAAACTGAAAACTGAATTGCATGCAATGGCCGGTCAAATGATGGATGAAACAGTAACGGTTGTTTCGGCAAGGCCGCTTTCACCTCAGGAAGCCATCGGCAAACCGGACCGCACCGATTTTCCTATTCTCAAGGGCAAGGAAGTGATGGTGGAAGCGGTTTTCCGGGATTACCGGGGCCATGCATTTACAGACATGCCGGGAAATTTTCAAGGTTCACTGCAAGCGGTCATGGATCTCGACCTGCAGACCGATTTCGAACGTGCTGTGTTCATCGCAACCTTCAATGCCGTTATGCGCGATGCCGGCAGGATCTCAAATACCGTTCACTGCAGGGACAGCGAGCCCAAAATTTGTGCGGAACAGCTGCCGGCTTTTATTACTGAACAATTCGGAAATCCGAAAATCGCTTTCGTGGGGTTTCAACCGGCAATGCTTGAACAACTGTCGCAATCATTCATGCTGCGTGTTATCGACCTGGATGAGGACAATATCGGCGCGGATCGTTTCGGCCTGACAATCGAGGGGCCGGAAAATACCGAAGATGTATTGTCCTGGGGAGATATCATTGTCGCTACCGGTTCAACCTGTGTCAACGGCACGATCGGCTATTTTCTGAATAAAAAACCGGTTGTTTTTTACGGAGTCACCGTTGCCGGACCTGCCGCACTTTATGGGTATCATCGCTTCTGCCCCTGTGCCGGATAGCGCGGAATCAAGAATGGTAACGGATATTGTCAAAGGAGAAAAATGGATATGATCCAAAGTACTTTTACCAGGCGGGACTTTCTTGTCAAATCTGCATTAGGAACGGCTGCTCTGCTTACGGCCCCTTACTTTACTGTGAATGTCCGGGGGGCCGGAACCGATAAACCCATCAGAATCGCGGTGGAATTCAACAGCCATGCGGTGCCGGCCTATGTGGCCATAGAAAAAGGGTTCTATAAAGAAGAAGGGCTTAGTTACACGACCTATGCAAGTTACGTCACAGGCGTATCTCTGGCCGCAGGGTTGACCAGGGGTGATGTGGACGTTGCGTATATCTGTCTTATTCCCGCCATAAACGCATATGCCAATGCCGGTGTACCGATAAAGGTGTTGTGCGGCACCCACCTGTATGGCTACGGTCTGGCTGTGAACCCCGAGAAGATCCAGTCCATTGAAGATCTTGAAAAACCCGGTATCCGGATCGGTACGTTGAGAGAGGGGACAGCAACGGATACGCTGATGCATCGTGTCATGGAACAGCATGATCTCAACAAGCAGACCATCTTGTCAAAGGTACGGCGGATGAATCCTCCCAAATCGATTTTTGCCCTGAGAACCGGGCAGCTGGATGCGGTGTTTCTTCCGGATCATTGGTTGACGATGACCGAACGTGACGGTTTTTCTGTGAAGCTGACCGCCAGAGACGTATGGCCGAACATGATTGGCAGTGTTCTCCTGGCCAGGGAAGAACTGATCCAGGCCAATCCTGATATTGCAAACAAGCTGGTGAAGGCCACAAAAAAAGCAACGGTCTGGATGAATGAAAATCCTGCGGCAAGCGCCGAACTGGCGGCCCGCTATCTCTCATTCGAAGGCAGGAATACGCCCTTGGCGGATGTGCTGGAAAAAGAAAGCGAACTCACGGTATCCAGTGCATCCATTGCCCGTTCCATGAAGAATCTTGAATATATCAATTCCATCGACACAGAGCAGTTTCAACATACCATTGATAATGCCGTACGTTTGGGAAATATCAAAAAACCATTTTCGGCAGATATGATGCTGGATCTGCAATTTTTACGACAGGTATGAAAACACCGGCTTTTTTAAAAAACCTCTGGTCCGGCAATCTGAATCTGTGGAAAATCGTTCCAGTGATCCTGTTTTTCACCCTGTGGGAGCTTGCTGCAAGATATGGCCCGTTTGCCGGCTCCGCAGTTTTTCCCCCTTTCAGCGCGGTACTCCTGGAAATGGCGGCGCTTTTCAAAAGCGGGGTGATGATGAAAAATTTTGCAAGCACCCTGGGCAGAGTGCTTGCCGGCCTTTGTATAGGAACGGTCTCGGGCA
>JAABTZ010000427.1 GCA_011389605.1 Desulfobacteraceae bacterium | reverse complement strand
ATTTTTAAAAAGCAGCACAGGTAATGTCTGCTTTTTATTTATGTAAAAATAGAAAAAATTTACCCCTTTGTAAAGAAAAGAACTGGAATGTGGAAATTGCCGGACTCCGGCTTTAAACAACAAGGTAATGACCTGCTGAGGTGATGGTTATGAAGGAAATGGACCGGCTGGTAAAAATCATGGAAACCCTGCGCGCCCCGGGAGGATGCCCCTGGGATGCTAAACAGGATCACAAAAGTTTGCTTCCGTGCCTCATTGAAGAGGCTTACGAACTTGCAGAGGCTATTGAAAATGAAGATCCCGGGCCCATGGCCGAGGAACTCGGAGATGTGCTTTTGCAGGTGGTTTTCCACAGTATCATTGCCGCTGAAAACCACCGCTTTACCCTCGATGATGTTATCAAACATCTTTGCGAAAAATTGATTTACCGCCATCCTCATGTATTCGGCAATACTGAAGTGGCCGACTCCAGCGAGGTTATTCTCAACTGGGAAAGGCTTAAAAACGGGGAAAAAGGCAAGACAGACCGGATTGCCATATCAGACGGCATCCCCAGGACTTTGCCGGCCCTGCTATATTCTCTCAAGCTTCAGGCCCGGGCCGGGCGAGCCGGCTTTGACTGGGAGGATGCCTCGGGCATTATTGGAAAAATCCGGGAAGAAACCCGGGAACTGCAGGCGGCTGTGACTGAAGATGATTTAGAGGCCGCAGGCGATGAAATCGGGGATCTTATTTTTTCGGCGGTCAACCTGGCCCGCAGGCTTGGCATTGATCCCGAGGCTGCGGTACGCAGGGTGAACCAGAGGTTTGCAGAGCGCTTTGGCAGCATTGAAAAGGCCGCGGCCCGGCAGGGAATAGCTGTTGCTGACATGCCCATGGCGGAAAAGGAACGTATATGGGAGCAGGCAAAATAAAAAACGGCTTTTTCCGTATCTCAACAGCGGTTATTCCTGCGCGAAAAGAGATTTTTGTCCAGAGTATTTATGCTTGAATAACAAAATGTTATCCAGCGCAACAACCCGCGAATGGCTGGAGTAACCACCGGAATGACCGATTTTCAAGACAGAACTCCAAAAAAAATGACAAGCGGCATTCATTTAAAATTTCAGTAGTTATGCGCATATGTTCAAAAAAAGATTTCTGCTGTCTTGACAAGCGCTTAAGAGGGTGTTCTTATATTTTTTTTTAAAAGCCACAAGCCTGTAACTTACGAGAAATATAATGTATTTTTGTATTTTTAAACGTATTGGGTTTTATCTGTCCTGAACCGTGCCCAGGGGGCCTGGGGATAACAGCCTTACACAATGAGGTCCAATTATGATGGCGCCGTAAAAAGTTCAAGATCAAGGCTTGCGCGATTGTCGAAAAATGCAGCGTAATTAGCCGTACGTGAAATTTTGAGGAATCGCGCGTAACGCAGATATTGGACTTTTACGGAGCCATCAGCAGTTTAGGATGTAATTTAATTGGTGGAGGAAACAGCATGTTTAAAATTGTAAAAAGAAAAACCATGGCCGATGATACGGTTGTCTTAAATGAAATCGAGGCCCCCCGTATTGCTGCCAAAGCCAAGCCCGGGCAGTTTGTCATACTGAAAGCAAACGAGACAGGCGAGCGGATTCCTCTGACCATTTCCGATCTTGATACACAGCGCGGCACTATTACCGTGATCTACATGGTGGTTGGCAAATCCACGGCCCTGTTTAAAACACTGGCCCAAGGCGAAGCCTATCAGGATGTGATCGGCCCGCTTGGTAAGCCCACGGATATAGAAAAGCTTGGAAAAGTTGTCTGCGTGGGCGGCGGCACAGGCGTTGCGGTGCTGTTTCCCATTACCCGAGGTTTTAAGGAGGCTGGAAATGAGGTCATCAGCATCATAGGAGCCAGAAACAAGGATCTGCTGATTCTGGAAGACAAGATGCGCACGGCTTCCGATGAATTGCATGTATGCACCGATGATGGTTCATACGGACACAAAGGCTTTGTCACCGAAGTGTTAAAACAGATCCTGGACAACAATAAGGTGGATCTTGTTGTTGCCATCGGACCGGTGCCCATGATGAAATTTGTTTCCAAAATGACCTGGGACTATGATGTCAAAACCCTTGTCAGCCTTAATCCGATAATGATCGACGGCACAGGTATGTGCGGAGGATGCCGGGTATCGGTGGGCAATGAGACCAGGTTTGCCTGTGTGGACGGCCCGGAATTTGACGGCCATAAGGTTGATTACGATGGGTTGATGCAGCGGCTAAATGCATACGCGCAGGAAGAAAAGGCTGCTTACGAGCAGTACTGCAGGATGCAGAAAATTTGATCTAAACTTGATGGCTTTGTAAAAAGTTGGTTTTCCCGCTTGCGCTGTATTTTTGGAGAAAGCAAATCCGTAAGCGCCTTGGCTGACGGCGGCGCGAAAAAGGAGTTTCCTCGCTCCAGAAGCCTCCCGGAGCCTTGATTTCCGCTCGGAAATCCCCTTTTCCGCACCGCCGTCAGGGCAACGAAGTGCAATGTAGTCAGAGCGCAAAAAGTGACTTCCTTTCAAGTCCAATATCTGCGTTACGCGCGATTCCTGAAGAATTTCACGTGCAGCTAAGTAGGCTGCATTCTTCGTCAATCGCGCAAGCCTTGATATTGAACTTTTTACAAAGTCGTCTAAAAGTGACTTTTTACGGGTGCATAAGGTTTATCTTTGGAGAAAATGGAGTAAATTATGACAAAACAAGCAGTGAAAAAAGAAAAAACCCCACGTCAGCCAATGCCTGAACAGACCCCGGAGGTGAGGAGAAGAAATTTTGAAGAAGTCCCCCTGGGATACTCTCCTGAAAAGGCAGTAAAGGAAGCTCAGCGGTGTCTTGATTGCAAAAAGCCAGCTTGCATTAGCGGATGTCCCGTGCAGGTTGATATCCCCGGATTTGTCAGGCAGATTGCCGGCAGTGATTTTTCCGGCGCCATCCAGACAATCTGGGGTAAAAACAGCCTGCCTGCAATTTGCGGCCGGGTTTGTCCCCAGGAGATTCAGTGCGAAGGTCAGTGCATCCTGGGCAAAAAAGACGAACCCCTGGCCATTGGAAACCTGGAGAGGTTTGTGGCAG
>JAABTZ010000426.1 GCA_011389605.1 Desulfobacteraceae bacterium | reverse complement strand
ATACAGCTCCCGGATTAAACATAAACTGAGCGTTTCAAATTTTTAAAACCCTTACCTGCCCATAGGAATCAGCACATAATCGCCTGGCCGCGGATCTGATCCTTTCACCAGAGAGCAGGAAGACACGTGGTCGCGCACTATTTCTTCAACCCTGATGCGGGCCCTTGGGGCATCAGGGACCCAGGCCACGGGCATCCCGGCGGGTGTGTCCACTACATGGCCGGAGGCCGTAACGTCAAACTCATCACCAACTGCAATATCGCCCGATGTTCCCGCGTTGATATAGATCCGGTTATTCTTCGCCGAAAACACCCGGCAATATGCCGGCATTACATCAGCTTTGTGCACGGCAAAGTCAAGAGCACCTTCGATGGCCTGCCGGACAAATGGCCCGGCCTCATCAGGGCTTTGGATGGTCCGGACTATTTCCAGGGGAGAATACACATGTCCGAGTCCTGTATCCATAACCCTGAATTGCAAAACAGCACGGCCCGGGAAAGACTCCGGCAGATTCAGGGGGCCGGCTTCCACTATCATATGCACACCCGGGTAAAGAGCGGCCTGCTGGCCCATGCAGGAAAGAAAATCTTTTGACCGCCGGCAGTCTGCCGGAGAAACCGATTCAGCCAGTTGCTGCGGACCAATCAGGCTGCCTTCAGGCACAACCAAACCTTCAGCGGCCTGTGCAAGGCGCCTGGCAGAAAGGCTGTATTCATTTTCTGCATTAATCAGCAATCCGATCTTACGGTTGCCGGACAAACGGGAATCCTTCTTAGCCCCGGTCCCGGGCAGATCCTTTTCTGATGAAAGGTTTTCTGCAGAAGACAAACTTTGGGAAGCCGGGTCCGGGCTTTTTTCAGCCTCTGCCTGTTGCTGTGGATAGTCACGTTTTAAAAAGTAGTTGCCAGACAGCATAAACGGCCGATCCACGACCATTGTACGCACTTCATCGCTTGAATAGGCCTGTCCGTCTTTTTTATCTTCGGATACAATATCCGGTTTCGATCCTCCCAGGCAGCCGGTCAACCCAAACACTAAAAACGCAGAACAGATACATACCCAATATTTTCTCCAGATCTTCAATGCCCCACCTCCGAAACTGATAGCATCCTAAATCGAGCGATTTCTAAGTAACTTCGTTCAAGGTTCAAAAAATAAAATAAACACCTTTAAGCATGCAACAAAAAATTATTAGGTTGTATTTTGTTGCCCTGGCGGCGGCGTGGAAAAGCGGGTTTCCGAGCGAAAATTGAGTCTCCATGAGGCTCCTGGAGCGAGGAAACTCCTTTTCCGCGCCGCCGGCCAGCCAGGGAACTTATGAATCTGCTTTCCGCAAAAATACCGCCTTGGCAAGGTAAGCAGCCTTTTAATCCTTTTAATCCCACACTCCGGACATGGCGGCAAAGCACCATGCCCGGAGCTGTTATATAATCCCCAATATAGACGGCTCCGTAAAAAGTCCAATATCTGCGTTACGCACGATTTTTCAGAATTTCACGTACGGCTATGTACGCTGCATTCTTCAAAATCGCTCAAGCCTTGATCTTGAACTTTTACAAAGCCGTCTAAAAAGCGAATTTTTACGAGTGGATCAATCTAGAACATCCAGATAAATTCCAGACCAAGACGATAGGCCGTGTCATCACTTTCGGCCCCGTCGCCGGGCGCCATCATGGAGGAACGGGCGCTGGTGACATCCTCGATAACTTCACCGGGGAAGAAAACTGCAGCATGCCCCTTGATAAAGGTATTTCTGCTCATGGCAAAAGTCAGTTCATTGTCCCATTCCGTGCCCACGTAGCCATTGTCCACCTGTGTCACTATTGCGGGATTGACAAATGAGGGCACGTTGATATCCTCGTTCCACCAGAAGGAGTTCACATTGCTTTTAAAAATTAAAAACCGTTTAGGTGCCAGGGTTAACCCGGCGCTGGTCATGGTCATGCCCGGATTGTCGCCCCGGGCTGTGCCCAGGGCCGTGGTATTAGGCAAACCACCGATGACCACCGGTGTGCCGTTGCCATACATTCCTGGAAGGAAGCTGTACACAATGGTGCCCAGCATGGTATTGCCGTCGCCGATAATTGTGTTCTCGCCGCCGAACTTGGTGAAGCGCTGATGAGAGACTACACCGGTGTAACCGCCCAACTCATCGTCTGTGGGATCGTCATCACCGGACGTATATATAAATCCGAGATGGGGTTTGAACCCCCATCCCACCGAATCGCCCAGATCCAGCTCAAGATCCCCGGCAAAAGCATAGGCGTTGATGTCATAGTCATCTTCAGGCAAGCCTGTGTCATCCGCCTTGCCAAACTGATAGATGCCTTCCACAAAATAGTTCACGATCCCGGCGCCTCCCTGATAAATCAGGCCCAGGTAATGGGAATCCGTGTCCGGAGCAGGCCCGGCAGTACCGGTCAGGCGGTTGATCATACTGCCCACGGGAACATTGCGGATCCGGTCCAGCATATAAAGACCGGTAAGCTTGTTGGTTTCTGAGACCTGAAAATTAAGATAACCGGCATACAGATCCCGGTCCTCGTTTTTGCTGTCTGAAAACCGTTCGGTGCTGGGGCTGATATCCCAGTTGTTTTCCGACAATTTGTTATAGGCGATGCTGAAATCAACAGCGCCGTAATCGCCGTTTAACCAGAAACCCGGTGCATCATCGCCATAGGTCAACCCGGCCGGATCCGGGATAAACCAGAGATCAAAACCGGCAAAAAACCGCAGGTTTTCTCCCAGCTGGTAAGAGCCGCTGATTCGTTCCAGGCCGAAATCGCTGGTTTCGTTGTCATACCCGCCTCTGTCATCTGCCACCAGGGTATCCAGGGGCCGGTCAAACTCCAGGGCAGCGTGGAAGCTCCACTTGCGGTCCTTGGGCAGGGCGTTGAAATAAATCTGGGTTTCATTTCGGATATAGTTGTCTGAGACCCAGCCTGATTCATTGGCATGCTGCTTGAAAAATGCGGAATCCAGATTTCCTCCGAGCAATGGAGCATTCAGATCCCCCTGGAAGCCAAAGTCCCAGTCGGTTTCAGCGGTGGGAATCATCCGCAGCCTTGCCCCGAAACTCATCATGATATTGC
>JAABTZ010000425.1 GCA_011389605.1 Desulfobacteraceae bacterium | reverse complement strand
GTTGTAGCAAAACGGCTGTTCTGCACGGATGCCCCGGAAAAAGGGAGAATTCAACGCCTTGGCAAGGGGCTTGTCATGAATGTTGTCTGTTGCAAAATGACAAAAAATGCAGGGTTCCACGTCCCCGCGATGGTTGATGTGAAAATACAGGCGGCCGCCGGCAATGCACCCGCCAGACAAAACCCCGTCATTCCAGAAATCCACCAGCAGCAGCGGTTTTTCTTCCCGCACATAAGACTGGAACCGCCGCATCTGGCCCCGCTGTTCGGGCGTGGGCATAAGCGCAGTGTCCGGCTCGTTTCCCACCGGCATAAACAGGAAATACCACCCATACAATGCGCCTTTTTCGATAAGAAAATCCACCCATTCATCCGAGCAGATCACGTCCATGTTTTTGCGGGTGACCAGTGATGAAAACCCGAACGGGCAGCCGGCTTCATAAAGCCGGTCCATGGCGCCCACACATGCGTCAAAAGAACCCTTGCCCCGTACTGCGTCTGTAAATTCCCGGGGACCGTTGATGCTTATCTGCGGCGCAATATTTCCGTATTCCACCAGAAGCTCGGCAGTCTCCTGATTGATCAGCGAGGCGTTGGTATAGATCTGATAGAATGAGTTGGGATGCTTTTCCAGAACCTCTAAAAGATGAGGATAGATAAAGGGTTCGCCGCCCAGGATGGTGATAAAATTAATCCCCATTTCCTCGGTTTCTGTCAGGATCCGGTCAAAGACTTCCGGGGCCATGTCGTCTTTGCGCTCATAGCTCCCGGCATAGCAACCCTCGCATCGGTAATTGCACCGCATTGACGGTGATATAAGCATGACGGGAGGCGGTTGGATACCAAATTTCTGTTCTGCCTTCTTGTGCGCATCAGGATCCCGGAAAAACATGCTGGCCACCATGCGGGCCACATAGCGTTCACGCACGCGGGGATGGGTGTTTTGCACCACTCGGTGGAGAAACTGCCGGCCCGGACCATTTTCACGCATCCAGTGATGAAACCATTCGCGCACCATTTCCTGTTTTTCACCTGCGGCGATATGATCCACTGCTCTTAATACATATTTGGCATTTCTATCCGTATCTTTTCCAAGATATTTCAACGCCTGCCCGAGAATCTTCTCGGCCATGGTCCTCTTGGGCATCAGATTCTTCCAGCCTTTGAACTTTACAGTCATGGCGGCCTCTTAAATAATTTAGTCTCCTCACTAGGCAATCAGATCTTTCATTCGGCCCATCTCCTTTAAAATATCTGTTTGAATTTTTAGATTCGCGGACATGCCGGAACCTCCTGAAGTTTGATCATGGGTTTGCAAGCGCCTCATGCCTCAAGAAAGCATCCGTGTTTCTGGCTACACTACGATAACATTATTCCGGGTTCCAAAGATGTTGTCGCAGACTTGGTTGTTGGCGGGATCAATACACCACTCTCCGTTAACCCTGAATTTGTATTCATAGCGCCCCGGCTGGAGCATTATTGCTTTTTCCCAAAATCCCCCCGGTTTTCTTTTAAAATGATGTTTTTGTGGATTCCAGCCGTTGAAATCCCCACAAATACTGATTTCGGCAGCCTCTGATGCGGTCAGACGGAAAACAATCCTTTTGCGCCCTTTATTGGTATTTCTCACAATGCACTCCTTTTTTTCAGTTCATAACTATGATGGCCTCGTAAAAAGTAAGTTTTTAGATGGCGCCGTAAGATGTGCCGCCTTCTGTTGAATCCCCTGAAAGGCCGGTCAGTGATGCTTTTTTCTGATTAAAACGTTTTTTATTGCCGATTTCAGGCGGTCCACGCCATGGTGACCCATGTAGACAAGTGCTGGAAAGCCGGGAAATTGCTGCCTGAAATCAAGATAGGCATTCCATGTTGCCGAGATGTCCGGGTGAAGGCTTATGACTGCAAGATTAAAGCGGGAAAGATCCAATGAATTGAAATCAAGCTTTTCGACTCCAATGAGCCGTACATCATAGCCACCCGCTTTTAATTCTGAGGATATGGTTTTTTCCCGGGAGCCTCGGCTGACGATCAAAATTTTTTTCAATTTTTCTTTTCCTCCGTTCGCTCAAGTTTTTGCATCAAAGCGGCAATTGCTGTTTTTGCCGTATTCAATGCAATTCGCCCCCTTTGGTGCAATTTGCCCGCAACGGTTTTCGATAAAAATCAATTTTTTTAAAGACATGGCGCTTATGGAAAACTTTTTATGAAACACCTCCCGGCCAAACGCGGATACAGAATCAAGGGCTTCAGCCTTGATATAAATTTCTTTTAATCCGGAAGAAAGGTCTTTTAGAGCACAAAGCAACTCCATTGCAGACATTCCGTCAAAATCTCCGTTCAGCTCTAAATAGAGAGTGTTTTTTCTGTAAATACGTGATATCCAAAAATTAGCTGCCATTTCAGAACCTTATAACTATAGAAACTTATGCCAAAAATTTAATTTAAAATGGCATTTCAACGCCGAAGCAAAAACATTTATACAAGATTTGTACCAACCAAAAAATTTATTTTATCATATTGATTTTTATATTTAATAAAGAAGAACTGGCAAAAAAGAACAAGAGAAAGGCTGGGAATGATTGTTCCCAAAAATGAAAAAAGCGATTTTTGACAGGGTAATCGGGGCTGATAAAATTGGGAATAATTTTTCTCAAAAAAAGATCAATCGATCCTGTATGTCTTCATTTTCTTATATAGAGTGCGGCGGGTAATCCCAAGCCGATCAGCAGCCCGCCCCCGGCGCCATTTGCTGTGCTCGAGTGCTGAAAGAATCAAATCCTTTTCATACAGGCCCAGTGCCTCCCTTAGATCAACCGGGCTCTTTGTTGGCTGCGGCTGAGGAATTTCTGTCAATGATTTGGGAATCAAACCAAGGGCAAAGTAGCGGTCAAGGACATTTTGCAATTCCCGTACATTGCCCGGCCAGCTGTAGCTCTGGATGGCATTCAGAATCTCTCCGGTGAGGGGGGCAAGACCTGCCTGATCGGAGTAAGCCTGGCGGAAGTGCTCGATGAGCAATGGCAGATCATCGCGTCGCTCCCGCAGCGGGGGAATGCGTATGGGGATCACATCGATCCGGTAAAAAAATCTTCCC
>JAABTZ010000424.1 GCA_011389605.1 Desulfobacteraceae bacterium | reverse complement strand
ACACACACCGATATTGAAGTAGAAACGGAGCCAGTTATTGTTCCACCAACGTGGAATAAATCAGACTACCATCAAGCGCTTTCTACCATTTGGGGAAAAGCAGCAAAAAATTTAGGTGAAGCGCATACAATATTAATATGTGGATACTCGCTGCCAGAAACCGATGCTTTTTTCAGACTTTTATATGCTCTTGGAACGGTAGGCGCTTCACCGTTAGAGAAGATCATTGTATATAACCCAGATGAATCCGGGCAGACAGATGAAAGGTTCAAACAAATGCTTGGGCCGGGAGCTATTGCCAGATATGAATATAAACCTCTCTTTTTTCATGAGGCAATAAATGATGTTAAACAACTTTTCCCGGCAAGGAAAAGATAAATGAATAACAAGGCCGTAAACTCGGACGCTTTTTTCATTTGCTGCGCTCACTACAAATGCGCCGGTTAAGGTTGGCGTTATGCAAAAACACTATTGAAAGACATGAGCTTTTCATGGCTTAACAGAGGTTTTGACATGCCACTTGATTCGAAATTTATGGAATTAACAGGTAATTTGATTAATCAAAAAAAAGAGGAATATGCCCGAGAACAATCTCGCGAGAAGGAAAAAAGACTAAGTGACTATGCTATCAGGGGTTTTTCTATCTTGCCTGGGCATGTGCATGGAGCTTTTAACGACATGCAAGTTGAGTCAGTTCGCAAAATGAAAGATATAGTTTGGGGTGCGCTTGAAGAAACTTTAGATGCCTTTAAACCACCATGCTACCCGGAATTAGCTGACGATTTATTTGTATTTTGTGAAAGTTTTTTTCCAGACAGATTTTGTGAACCACACGATCAACTGCGATCCATGGACTGGGAAAACCCTCATGAGGAAAAAATTAATAACCAATTAAGGGACCAACTTGAATATGCTAGATATATCGCCCTACATGATTTAAAAACAAAAATTGACCTCTACGCAACGAAGTTTCAGTCTAACCTATCGGCAACCCCAACTACTGGTGAGGTTGCCAAGCTTCCAGAGAAAATCACAGTCTTATTTATTGCATCCAACCCAAATGATCAATTTCAATTACGATTAGATGAGGAAATTAGATCCGTTACTAAAAAGATCCGAGAGTCTGAATATCGAGACGTAGTTGAACTGAAGTCAGTATGGGCCGTCAGGCCAACTGATTTGCTGCAAGCAATAAATGAACATAAACCGACGATAGTTCACTTTAGTGGCCACGGTTCGAATAATGGTGAACTTGTTTTGCAGGATGATTCGGGTAACACAAAGCTGGTTAGTTTGCGTTCTATCGTAGAGATGTTTAAAGTTGTGGCCAGCGGCATCAAGCTTGTTGTATTCAATACCTGCTTTTCAAAAATTCAGGCAAATGAAATAATTGCGCACATACCATCTGCCATCGGAATGAATACATCCATTAGAGATGACGCAGCCCGAGTATTTTCGGCACAGCTATACTCTGCGATCAGCTTTGGCAAGTGTATTAGGGAATCATTTGCTCAGGCAAAAGTTGCCCTTTTACTTGAAAATATTCCAGAAGATCAGACTCCGCAATTATTTATACACGATGGCATTAAAGACAACGAATTGGTTTTGGTGAAGCCACAAAATCCCTAACAAGGCGGCTGCACATGATCGTAGGGGTCGTGCCGTTTTATGACTTTTTTTTGGGTTAAAGTAAAATCTTCGCATTTAATCAGGTTGTAATAGGCAACCTGCGCCAGGTGACCCGCAACGTTATCAACAATTGACATTGGAACCTGGCATCAACCACAAAGACCTTGGGGGTTCCTTGGGGACTTTTTTTATGGACGTACAGTGAAACCATGCGGGCAATACCCTTGAAAAAATAATAAATCGCGCTGAGCGGACATTTTTCCAGGTTTGGATCTGCTGATAGACCGAAACAGTGAATGGTTGGCCGTACTATTTTTTTTACTTCAAACGCCCTGGCTCAACCGCCACATCCAGCACCCGGTCATTAATCGGATCATAATCCACCACATAGATACACCGCTGCCAGGCCCCAAAGCCGTTTTGCAGCTTGATTTGGTCTCCGTAATATCTCAGGGTCAGCTGTGACTTATCCAGCCAGGAAAACCGGGTCAGCTTGCCTCCCCAAAATCCGTCGATCCATTCAAAATCGTATTTAGCCATCCGCTCGATCATGTCTTGGCTGGCGACAATCGCACTGAATGAATGCCGGTCCCCCCAGCACTGCAAATCCTTTTTGCACGCCTCATATTTTTCGGCCTCTTTGCGCTCCCGCTCGATGCGCGCATGTTCCCGCTCCCGCTTCCGGGCCGCCTGTTGAGCCGCTTTCTGTTCCGCCGTCAGCTCCGGGGGTTTCGATTTTGTTGCCGGCGCCGGTGCCGGTGGGACAGGATCAGGCACTTGCTCCCGGGTAAAGTGGTCATCGAGGGCGCTTAGGCCGATCAAGCCCAGCACGATGATGACTACGACAAACCGCCAGGTTGGTGTCCCGTGAATTGTCACCGGCCCGTCTTTTGTGTATTTGGTGAATCCGGAACCACCCATGGCCACCCCCTTTTTTAAAAACGATTCGATGGAGATGACTATATCTTGTGATGCGTTTGACTGTCAATATAGGTAATATTACCTATAAAAAGTAAGTAACTATCCTAATTGAAGAGTTGTTTTTTTTCTCAGATTGAAAGGCGGCAACAATTTCAGATCTCCTGACATCATATTTGAAAAAGGCTTATTATCAATGGTTTCAAAAAAATTATGACGTAAAATGGAATGCAACATGATTCAGAGTGAATTATGCTCACATGTTCCGTTTTTTCAAGGGTTTTGTGATCTCAAACACATTAAAAACAACTTTTTGTGACGACGCATGTTGCATTACAAAGTCCCAGATGTCAGGAGTTCTGAATTTGGAGCAATTACAAAAACTGGTTGAATGAGACAAGTTTAACTCAAAATCCAAAACCTCAACCAACCCAGGAAGAGGTTTTCAGGACCCCATCCATGTGGATCTGCTGCCATGCGGTTTTTGAAATGTGTCTGCTGGTTGAAATGAGCCGGGCTATACCCTTTAAAAAGAAATCAATCCGCTGAGTGGACAT
>JAABTZ010000423.1 GCA_011389605.1 Desulfobacteraceae bacterium | reverse complement strand
TGAGATAAAGCAGATAATTTTGAATTTGTTCTCCCGAAAGGAGGTCAGGCGGCTGGTTGTAATATCTGGCCAATCCTTTAACCGCCAGAAGATAATTTTTCTGGGTGTGCCGCGAGAAACGATTAATTGTCATGTAATTGAGAAACTGGGCTCTCAGATCGGTACTCATGATTATACCTCCTTGAAAAAAGATTATAAGAAAAGCGAATCGGCCTAATATAGAGGTATAATCATGATTTATGGAATGGGAAAAGATGTTCGGGTCGATTTAGAAGACGGCGGTGGAAATTATAAATCCGCGAAGCGGTTCAGTTCAGCCAATAATAACATCTGTGTAGACATTCACATATTGGCTGCGAAATACGCATTGAGCGGCAAGCCGGAAAAGTCCTTCTGCAGTCCCGGGTGTGTAAAATACTTAAACAG
The DNA here is from genome assembly GCA_011389605.1 of Desulfobacteraceae bacterium. Classification (GTDB taxonomy): domain Bacteria; phylum Desulfobacterota; class Desulfobacteria; order Desulfobacterales; family Desulfosalsimonadaceae; genus Desulfosalsimonas. The sequence goes on along the minus strand of JAABTZ010000423.1, from coordinate 2,708 downwards.
GCAAAAAGCAATCTTCATCTATCTCCCGTTGAAAACAGACAAATTAAGCCCGTTATTTAAAGTGCTGCAAAATCATTTTTGTGATTTTTCCGTGTTTCTGGTTTTCTTTTTTGGAGAAATCCGAATCTTAAGTTTGACGGAAATAATTGACTTTCAGAAATAAGTGCTGGTATTGCTATGAACATGAAAAATGATGCACTCGTAAAAAGTCTGATTTCAGATGGGGCCGTAAAAAGTTCAAGATCAAGGCATGCGCGATTTTGAAAAATGCAGCGTACTTAGCCGTACGTGAAATTCTGAAAAATCGCGCGTAACGCAAATATTGGACTTTTTACGATTCCATGAAAGATAACTGCGCTATTTTCTTTCGTTTGTTTCTGCATACCGCCCCGCTGGTTTGTCTTGGCGGTATTTTAAATTATATCGAGATGCTTAAAAATGTTTCAGGGCTCAAAAAGGGCGGCAATATCTATTGGGTCCACTTTTCACTGCTTGGGTAGTCACCAGTAACCCTTATTGTCAGAATAAATTGAAAGGTCGTCAGGAATTAAGGCCTGGCTTAAAAAACATCTGGTAAAACCCCATCAACTCAGGGGCGAACGCATCCACCAAATCATAGGCGGCAGGCTTTTTGATAGGGAAATCTGGCACATCAGCCGACAATCCATTTCCGGCGGACTGGCTCTGGGATTGTTTATTGCCTTCACCCCGACAATTCCATTTCAAATGCTGCTAAGCGCCGTTTGTGCTATCTGGCTGAGAGTCAATCTGCCCATTGCAATCACCGCCTGCTGGGTTACCAACCCATTTACCGCAATCTGGGTTTATATGATGGAATATCGACTGGGGAAGTCTGTTATAGGCAATCTACCCGGTATTTTTGCAATCAGTGAGCTTGAAAACCTCGGTGCCGTCCGGAGGCTGTTCTCCCATGCTACCTATGTCTGGACCGGTGGCGTGATCATCGGCTCCATTGCTGCCTTGATCGCTTATATCACCATACAAGTGACCTGGCGCCTGTTATCACGGCCATAGCTTTTTGATAAAAGCAAAATATTGAAACTGGTTTGATTTTACCTAACAACGCTGGCCTTAACCCTGGCTTTGCCGCGCTTTTTGCTGAGTTTGCCGTATAAGTCCCGGAGCCGGGGTTTCTGTCCTTTGTATTCATAGCGCCAGTTGGGATGGTCTTTGAGCATGCAGATGATACCCATATGCTGGCGAAGTGTAGAAACAATGGAGGGTGCTGAAAACCAACTGTCCATCAGGAGATATTTTGCGCGGATTCCGGCATTAAGAGCTCTTTTGACCATGGGTTCAAGAAGATCCGTGGATTTTGTTATGGCTTGCTGCCGGCGTCAGTATCCGCAGGTTCTTTTATCTTATCCAAGGTCTTGGTGATCTCATTGTGACGTTTTTTTTGTTTGGCGCAATAAAAGTATCAAAAAAAGTGAAGTCCGGCAATATTAATAATTATATCAAATGTTTGAGTTTATATATCGTCTAAAATTTAACCCCGAAAGTTGAATTTTTAATAATGATGCCCTTTGGCAAAAGGAGTTTCCAGCATGAAGAAAATTACACTCGGCGCGCAGACGATTTTGTACCCGATGCCCGCTTTTTTGATTGGTGCGAATGTAGGGGGCAAAGCCAATTTCATGACCGCCGCCTGGAGCGGTATCGCCAACAGCAACCCGCCCATGGTCACCGTGGCCTTACAGCATTCCCGCTATACTTATAAAGGGATAAAAGAAAACAGCACCTTTTCCATCAACGTGCCCTCCGAGGATCAGGTCAAGGAAACCGACTACTGCGGTATTGTCTCGGGCGCCGGAAAAGACAAGACCGCAGACTGCGATTTCTCTGTTTTCTATGGAAGGCTGGAAACCGCACCTCTCATTGAACAATGCCCGGTGAATCTGGAATGCAAAGTGGTTCATACTCTGAATCTGGGTAGCCACTGCCTGATTATCGGGCAAGTCGAAGAAACTTACGTATCAGAGGACTGCACGATCGGAGGACAGCCGGACGTGGACAAGGTGAAGCCGATTGTTTTCAGTGTTGGTGCGGAAAAACGCTACTACGGTATTGGTGAACCATTGGCAAAGGCATTCAGCGCGGGCAAAGAACTTAAAAAGTAGAGGCGGCCCCTGGGCATGCTAAAAGGGGCTAAAAATTCGGCTCACAGGTACGAATAAGGCAGATGAAAGATCAAATAATTTCCGGCGGAGGCAAGCAGCGAACCGGCGCCGGAGTATGAGACCAGATCCCTGCAATTTTTCGTTGTTGTGGTTTTCCCTTGGTCTCCTGAAATGCACCATGGCGGCAATGCTCTACCAATATTTCGATTTCTGAGTCCCTGCGGACTGCCAGAATCAAGGTGTAAAAATCAGCAGGCCCGGGAATCCTGCATCCTGTGGCAAGTATGTTGGACTATTACCCCATACCAGGTCAATATGACTATCCCTGCTCAATCACCTCCCGTACTTTCACAGCCAGATCTTTCAGCGAAAACGGTTTCTGAATAAATTGAACACCTTTATCAATCACCCCGTGGTGGGCGATCACATCGGCTGTATAGCCTGACATGTAAAGGGTTTTAAGGCCAGGGTGGTTTTTGGATAACCGGAATGATAAATCCCGGCCGTTCATATCCGGCATGATCACATCGGCTATCAAAAGGTGTATTGTTGCGTCATATTGTTTGG
>JAABTZ010000422.1 GCA_011389605.1 Desulfobacteraceae bacterium | reverse complement strand
TGAAAAAACAGAACCTGATGCCAAATCTGATAAATCAACACCCAAAAAGACTTCAGACAATGGAGGAGGAAAAGGAGGGCCGCCCCAGCCTCCTGAACCCCCGAAACCGCCTGAAGCTGGTAAAAAAGAATTCCCTGTTGGTCCGAAACTCATGGTCCTTATTGCAGCCGGAGTGCTCGTGTTTTTGCTTATTATCGGCGCAAGTTTCAGCAATATTGGCAAATATTACCTCAAGCAGACAGACTCGGCCCTGGAAATCTGGCAGGGCAAGTTCTCACCCAGGGGCAAGCAAAGGATTCTGACCCTGCCCGGCGGCAAGGCTCCGGAAACCCAGAAAAAGATCTACTCCAAAAAAGAGGCATTGATCCCGGCATTTAATTATTACATGGACAAGGCTGACAGCCTTACCGAGGCAGAAGACTCCCTGGATTTCCAGGCAATAAAAGAATATTTAATTGAAGCCAGACAATATGCGGTCACAAGCGAGCAGAAACAGCGGGTGAACCAGCGCCTTGAGCGGATGGATTTTCTTATGCTTCTGTACAAGGCAGACATTGCAGCTGAAAAAAATACAATAGAAAGCCTTGAATCCGCCATTGGTTTTCTGGGCCAGGCCGCGGAGCTAAATATTGATGAACAATCCCTGCAGCCTGTTAAAAATCGCATTGCAGAAATCAGCAAAGATAAGGAAGCACTTGAAAAAGCCGCCCGGGCAGCTGCTGAAGAAAAAAAAGCAGCCAAAGAAGCAAAAAAGGCTGAAACAGAAAACGAAAAAGGCCAAACCGCCCAAGAAGATGCTGATACCAAAAAAGCCGATACCGAAAAACAAACGGACGACTGAAACAAAACAGACAATTGTCGCTAAAAGAGCCGTAACCAGCCGCCAGGGCCCGGTTACGGCTCTTCCTTTATTCATACTTCAAGAATGATGCACTCGTAAAAAGTCTAATTTCAGATGGGGCCGTAAAAAGTTCAAGATCAAGGCTTGCGCGATTTCGAAGAATGCAGCGTACATAGCCGTACGTGAAATTCTTCAGAAATCGCGCGTAACGCAGATATTGGACTTTTTACGGTACCATCAAGAATAGAGGTGACAGCGAACACTTCTGCTGTTTTGTCTGATTTCATCGGGCGCGGTACGCCTGCACACATCCATTGCTTGCCTGCAGCGCGGATTAAACCGGCATCCTTCAGGCCGGGCTGTGTATAACGGAGTTTCTCCTTTGACCCCTGAGGAGTCCACCTTTTTTTTGCCCGCCACTGGAAGTGCTGCAATGAGCATGCGGGTATAAGGATGAAGCGGCTCCCGGATAACCTCAGCCGTGGAGCCGGTCTCAACGATCTGCCCCAGATACATAACTGCCACCCGGTCTGCAATATTGCTTACCACGCTTAAATCGTGGGAAATAAAAAGATAGGAAAGAAAATGTTGTTCCTGCAGGGTCAGCAATAGATTAATGACCTGGGCCTGGATGGAAACATCCAGTGCGCTTACGGCCTCATCGCATATTATCAAATCCGGCCTCAGCGATACCGCCCTGGCTATATTTATCCGCTGCCGCTGCCCTCCGGAAAACTCGTGCGGGAAACGATAAATCATGGCCTCATCCATGCCTACCTCTGCAAGCAGACGGCGGGCGTGCTCCTGCCTGGATCCTTTGAGCATGCCAAAGCGGACAAGCCCTTCGGTAACAATATTTATGACGTTCATCCGCGGATTTAAGGACGACAAGGGATCCTGGAAAACCACCTGTAGATGACGCCTCATTTGATCCATTTCCTTGCGGGAAAGGGAAAGCAGCGGCCTGTCCTTGAAAATTACATGACCTGAAGTTGCAGTTTCAAGGCCAAGAAGTGTCCGGCCAAGGGTGGTCTTGCCACATCCTGATTCGCCAACGAGCCCAAGGGTTTCGTTTTGCCGGATACGGAAGCTCACACCGTCGACAGCACGTATATGTTGCTTTTGACGGGCAAACATCCCACTGCTGGATGAAAACCATGTCTTTAGCTCAAAGACTTCCAGCAAAGCTTTTTTTTCAGGGTCCTGACTCCGGGACATAGCAGTGTCTGGTTTTGCCTCCATCACGCCTCCTTGTCAGGGTAAACCAGAAAGCAGGCAGCCATATGCTCTTTTCCGCACTCAACCAGAAAGGGATCCTCCAGGCGGCACCTGTCAAAGACTTTTGGGCAGCGGTCCTGAAAACGACACCCCGCAGGATAATTCATGGGGGAAGGCACCTGGCCCGGAATATCTGTGAGATAGTTCCTGCCGGCAGCCAGTTTCGGGATGGCGGCCATAAGCCCCCGGGTATAAGGGTGGGCAGGGGAGTCAAAAACATCCTCTAAGGAACCACTTTCAACAATGCGGGAGGCATACATCACAATAACCCGATCGCACATTTCCCACACAACGCCCATGTCATGGGTTATCAGCAGCAGGGCCGTATGATTTTGCCTCATCGCCCGGATCAGGTCAAAAATCTGGGCCTGGGTGGTCACGTCCAGAGCTGTTGTGGGCTCGTCTGCAATTATAAGCTTTGGTGCCAGCATAAGGGCCATGGCAATCATGACCCTCTGCTGCATGCCTCCGGATAACTGGAACGGATATGCGTGCATACGGGCCGGGGCATCAGGAATTCCCACTTTATTAAGCCAGGATTGTGCGTATTGCCAGGCTTCTTTTTTGGACATGCGGCGATGGAAAAAAATCGCTTCTGTCAACTGGCGACCTATGCGGTGCAAGGGCGAAAGAGCTGAAAGGGGCTCCTGGAAAATCATGCTGATCTCATTGCCGCGCACATTTCTAAGATCCCGGACACTTAACTTAAGCAGATTCCGACCTTCAAAATCCACGGTCCCGGAAACAATGCGGCCCGGGGGCGATGGTATCAAGCGGGTAAGGCCCAAAGCGGTCACTGATTTGCCGCACCCTGATTCACCCACCAGACCAAGGACCTCGCCGGGCCCTATGTGAAACGACACCCCGTCCACAGCCCGGATCACCCCTTCGTCCGTAGCAAACTCAATTTCCAGATTTTCCACCGAAAGCAATGTCATCTTCCCCACCACTCATAATTCCCAACTCCCAACTCCCAACTCCCAACTCCCAACTCACTACTCCCAACTCACTACTCCCAA
>JAABTZ010000421.1 GCA_011389605.1 Desulfobacteraceae bacterium | reverse complement strand
CTCTTCGTGCAGCAATTGAATGGTTTTTTCAAGCATAATAGAAGGCATGCCCCGGGTGGCCAGCAGGCGGACCAACCAGTTCATTTGTTGGCATAGGCTTTCTGGATCAAGATTTATCAAGGTAACCAGCCAGCAGGTGTCGCTGTCGGAAAAACGTTTGCCGCGTTCTCCATACCGCGCCTGATAATAAGGATATAGGGCCCATGCCCGGTTGCTGGCGGTGAGCGCTGCGGCAATTTCCCGTTCATCTTCCGGAAGGGGATGATTGCCGGCTTCCGGGTTGATTCGGGTCACGTGGAAGGATTTTTTCCGCTTTTCCATGGGAAACAAAACGCTGTATAATTTTTCAAGACCGGCAAAAGCCTCGTGGGCAGCGGCAATGATCGGATCATGAAGATCGGCATCCCCCAGTGCGGCTTCCATTGTCTGCCTGAACTGCCGCCATTTTTCCGGTACTTGTTGTCCATAGCTCTCATAATACCGGCATCCGGTCAATCCTTCCAGGTGAAAGGTTGCCGTAATATCCGGCTGGTGCATGTGATTGCCCAGGGTCGATCCCTCAAACACATACAGGTAACCGAGTAATGTCAGCGGGTCTTCAATGCTTCGGAGCCGGATTTTTCCCGCCATGGCAAGGGCGGCTTCAATGGCCGGCATGTAGTCCGGTTCAATCCTTGGTTTGAAAAATTCAAGATCTTCTGCCAAAAGAGGGAGTTTTCTCAGGCTGTCATTCCATACGGAGGCCACTGGCTCACAGGCAGCTTCCGCCAGTGCACTTTCCAGTACGCCGTGAATGATGGCAAGCCCCTTGAGCTGGTTTACATAACATTCCAAAGGAAGCGTATGTTCCGCCATCGCCGCAAAATACGGGTACGATTCCAATCTTTTGTGATCTGCCGCAGTTTCTGTTTTGAGTCTTTTCATGATGGACATACCCTTACCTCCGGCTTTTTTTTTACTTATGCTATTTGTTTGGGGCAGTAGCCCTTCGCAAAAGCCGAAGATGCTCTCCGAGAGCTGCTGCCGCAGAACCTCTCTATATCAGATAGTCTTTTCGGCGCAATAGAACCCATTAATAAGTATTTATGCATCGCTTAGCTCTTTTTGAAAACTTGATATCGATCCCTTCCTGCTTGCTTCGCCTGATACATGGCGATATCGGCATTTTTCAAGAGAGCTGCCTCATCTGATCCATCATCGGGATAGACAGCTATGCCGATACTCGCTGTCACTATTCGTTGATGGGTATTAATTGGAAAGGGCTTGCGAAAATTCTCAACGATCTTTTGTGCAACCCGGGTGGCACCTTCTATGCCCTTTAATTCCGGAAGGAGCAGCACAAACTCGTCGCCGCCAAAGCGCGCAACGGTGTCATTTTTTCTCATTGCTGCCTTCAGCCTCTCTGCGGCGGTTTTGAGGAGGGAGTCCCCAACATCATGGCCCAGGGTATCGTTTATGTCCTTGAAATTATCGACGTCAAGCATTATAACTGCGACATTTTTTTGACTCCTCCCGGCCTGCGCTAAGGCAATACCCAAGCGATCAGAGAAGAGCTTCCGGTTGGGAAGACCTGTCAGAGAATCATGGTAGGCCATCTGCCGGATTTTTTCTTCAGCCTGCTTGCGCTCGGTGATGTTGCGAGATATTCCAAGAACACCCACTGCCTGGTGTTCTTCGTCTCGGATAAAGGAAACATTCTCCTCGGTCGGCATGGTAGTCCCGTCTTTTCGGATTAATTCCAGCTCCAATGTCCGTCTCACGGGAATTTCGCTATGTTTAGATTTTTCGAGTTCCATGACTTCAGACAGGATCTTCGTGGCTATATCCAAAGAGAAGGGCGTCAACACATCAACGGCTGATTTTTTCAACATTTCTGCCGGTTCGTATCCCAACAGGAATTTTACGGAGGGGCTGATATAGGTGTAATTCAGATTCATATCCAGAGTGTAAATGACGTCATTAACATTCTCGGCCAGCAGGCGATACTTGTCTTTATTTTCCTTCAAAGCTGCTTCCGTCTGCTTGCGCTCGGAGATGTCGCGTATAATACCAACTGCATGCCACCCGTCCTTAAGCTGCACCCCGGAAAGGGACAGTTCCATGGAAAATTCTTCTCCGCTTTTCCGCAGCGCTTTTAACTCCAATGTTTTTCCAAGGGCATCGCCTCGGCCTGAATGCTGGAATTTCAGCAAAGCCGGTTCATAATCCATTTTATAGCGCGACGGGGCAAGCATGGAATGAAGGTTCTGCCCGATAGCCTCATCGTTCGTGTAGCCAAAAATATGACTAGCCGCAGGATTCCAGTAGGAAATCCGCCCTTTGGCATCCATCACGATAATGGCATCCTGGGCCGACTCGTAGAGGGCACGCACCAGTGATTCGTTTTCACGCAATTTCCTCACGGAACTTTCATGCAGCCTCCGCCCGATCTCCAGCCCGACCAGGCCCAGGGAGCCGATCAACACATGAACAATGGCCACCCCCGTGCGCTGTTTTCCGGAAGAAGAAGACTGAGCTTCGTTTTCAACCCGGATCATCATGGAATCACCGACTTGGTGCCAATTCCATACAAAGGAGCCCGCGATAACAACGATCCATATTGTCCCGGCCAAGAGCACTAAATGGCCGGCACTTAGTGAGGTTTGCAAAAGCCGCTTATTCACTTTCCGCCTCGATCACATTTCGCACTTTGACCGCCAGATCTTTCAGTGAGAATGGTTTCTGGATAAACAGCACGTCTTCATCCAGCACCCCGTTATGAGCGATCGCACTGGCCGTATAACCCGACATATACAGGGTTTTGAGCTCGGGTCGGCTTACGGCCAATCGCGAGGCCAGATCGCGCCCGTTCATCTCCGGCATGATCACATCGGTTAAAAGCAGATCGATTGCGCCGCCGCGGGATTTGATCAGTGCTAACGCTTCATGGACTGAATTTGACGCCAGAACCTTGCATCCCAGTTTTTCAAGCATGGTTTTGGTTAAATTCAAAACAGAAATCTCGTCTTCCAGGACCAGTATCGTCTCGCCGTTGCCAAGGGGATATTGCTCCCGGCTTTCTTGGCCCGATGCTACTGCCTCCCCGGCATGGCGCGGCAGGTATATCCTGAAGGTTGTGCCTTGTCCCGGCTCACTGTAGGCATT
>JAABTZ010000420.1 GCA_011389605.1 Desulfobacteraceae bacterium | reverse complement strand
ATCGGCAATCTGGCTCCGGAAAAACCTGTTTTGGAAGGGGTGAAAGACAACGCAGTTAATGCTGCTTTTCACGATCCTCGATTTGCCCCTCTTTCAAAAAAGGAATTTGAGAAAATCCAGATCGAGGTCAGCCTGCTTACCAAACCCATGCCCCTGGAATACAAAGATGCCGAAGACCTTATAAACAGGCTCCGCCCTCATGTCGACGGGGTAATTATCCAAAAAGGCCCTTACAGCTCAACATTTTTACCTCAGGTCTGGGAACAGCTGCCTGAAAAAAAGGCTTTTTTGCAGCAATTATGCATGAAAGCCGGCCTGGCGGCCAATGCATGGCAAAAAGGCGATCTGAAGGTGCTGACCTACCAGGTTCAGTATTTTGAAGAGCCACGATAAACAGACAGGAATCATTCAGCTGGTCATATTTGACGGCTTCGTAAAAAGTCCAATATCTGCGTTACACGCGATTCCTGAAAAATTTCACGTACGGCTAAGTACTCTGCATTCTTCGGCAATCGCGCAAGCCTTGATCTTGAACTTTTTACAAAGCCGTCTGAAACCGACCTGGCGCCCGTAATGCGGTAAGCTTCTGATATCCCGGCAGGGCTATAATATCAGTTTTCCGGGGATGGCTAAAAACCGATTCAAATCCTGCAACACCGAAATTGCAGGCGTATGGAACAAGGAGGCCGGTTAGCCAATGGCAGCGGCAAGAATCAATCCCAAACTATTTCTGCTGGTGTTAATGACAGGCGCAGTAATGGCCGTTTCCGGATGCGGAGCCAAGCACCGGGTTCAGACCATGGAAGTCACTGCATACTGCGGATGCAGCCAGTGCTGCGAATGGGAGCGGGGCAGCTGGAAATGCCTCAAACTAGATTTCTGGAACCGCTATGTTTCAGAGGGCCCCAGGGCCGGAGAAGCCTATACGGGCCTGACCGCAAGCGGCACGAAGCCCAAGGAGCCCCGCCCGGGACTGTTTTCCGCCGACAGCCTCATGCATCCCTGGATGATCCCGGTTCGCATCGTGTTTTTCCCCTGGCTGCTTCTGCCCAGGGACGGCACCATAGCAGCCGATACCCGCTATTACCCATTTGGCACCCGCATGTATGTTCCGGGATACGGCTACGGGGTGGTGGAAGACCGGGGCGGGGCCATCAAAGGCTCCCGGCGGCTGGATATCTTTTACCGATCTCACAGCAAAGCCCTGCAATGGGGCCGGAAAAATGTGGATGTAACCATTTACCCAAAAGAATAAGACAACAGCATGGAAGACGACAAGCGTTATGAGTATTTAAAACATGATTACATGCAGGGTTTCCCTGCCTATTGCGGCATCAGGGTTTGCCGGGTTGATGCGGGCTTTTTTGAGGTTGAATTAGATGTCGGCCCCGAGCACGCCCAGCGGGAAGGTTTTGTGCATGCCGGGGTGCTTGCCACCATGGCCGATCATACAGCAGGATATTCCGCCTATACCCTGGTGGCCGAAAATATTTCAGTATTGACCATTGAATTTAAAATTAATTATTTTAAACCTGTTACCGGCAGCAAGGTCGTGTGCCGTTCAAAGGTGACCCACCAGGGAAGAAAAATCATCGTGGCTGAGTCAGAATTGTTTTCCTTTCAATCAGACAATACTGAAAAACTGGTTTCAAAAGCTGTTGTCACTCTAATGGCCGTGCCTTCTGAAAATAAACAGTTATAACGGATTTGTTTTTAAGATGCAGGAGCCCTGAAATAATAAATCCTTCCATTGCTTTGCTTGGTTTCCACCTGGCCGGCATTGGTTAACTGAGCCATTTTGCGCATCACTGCATCTTCCCGGAGGCCAAGGCCGGCTGCAATGTCTGATGCCGTGCAGGGCCGTCTCATGAGCATATCAAGGATTTCAGCCTCCATGTCCTTTCGGATCTGCGATCTACTGGCCTGCACAAATTCAGCCACCACTTCTGCCTTAGGATCTATAGCATTGGCAAGAATCTGGAGTTTGTCTGCCGGAACCATGACAGCCGACTTTTCCGCGGTAGGCCTAACAGCAGTGTTTAAATGGATTCGGTCCGGGCTAATGCGTTTTAAATGAGCCTTAAAAGCCTCCATTGCATCCAGGGTGTCATTGATCCCGGATACAATAAAAATTTCAAGCCAGAGTTTACCCGTATATTTTTTCCGAAATTCTTCAAGCCCTGAAATCATCTTCTCAAATGAAATACCTGCATGGGGCCTGTTGATCTGGGCAAAAGCTTCGGGATTGTGGCAGTCCAAAGATGGCAGTACAACATCAGCCGGGCCAAGGGCTTTTTGAACATCCGGGTCCCACAAAAGAGACCCGTTTGTGAGCACGGCAACAGGGAAAGATGAAATCTTTTTAATCTCCAGAATAATTTGTCCGATTTCGCTGTGCAGGCAGGGCTCACCCGAACCGCCAAGGGTTATGTAATCAGGTGCTGCACCTTCCTCAAGTCTGGCTTTAAGCTCTGCCATGATCAACTCCGGATCTGTATAAGACTTTCTGGTGATCGTGGTTTTCGGTGTTGGGCCGATCTGGCAGTAAATACAGTCATAAGTGCACGTCTTGTACGGCACCAGATCAACACCCAGGGAACGCCCCAGGCGGCGAGAGGGTACGGGCCCGTAAATTAGTGAATTGGATGGTTTCTGGTCTCTTGGCACTTTTCTTCACCTTTTAGAATCAAGGGTTTCAACCACTGCATTGATCTTGCTGTAAAGCATATCCCACTCCACGCGCACCGCCTTTAGCATTTCCTCCCAGTAGCCGAACAGATCATCATCGATTCTTTGCTTTCTGACTGCAGGCATTTGTCCGATGCGCTCGTATAACTCTGACAGCCGGCGCGCGCAGTTCATGCGGTCAAATTCCAGGGCCTTTTTTCGGGCGTTTTCCTTAAACTGCTGAAGTTTGTTTTCATCTTTGAAACAACCCGACATTGCTTCTGCAAAAACCCCGACAGAAGCGTCGGACGCCAGCAGGCGACCGTTTTCTTTGTCTATTACAACTTCACGCACGCCCGATGCATCCAGTGCCACCACGGGATTTCCGGCGGCCATGGCCTCCGTGACCACCATGCCCTGGGTCTCGGATTTAGAGGAGAACACAAACAAGTCCATTGCGTGATAGGCGTCAACAAGAGCGGCCCCGGTCTGC
>JAABTZ010000419.1 GCA_011389605.1 Desulfobacteraceae bacterium | reverse complement strand
CACTGCACGCAGGTCAGCACCGCCTTCCAGAAGATGTGTGGCAAAGGAATGGCGGAATGTGTGCGGAGTAATTTTTTTTTCACACCCGGATATCAGTGCATATTTTCTGACAAGCTTCCAGAAACCCTGCCGGGTCATTGGCTTTGACGGATGTCCGAAAAACAGCCACTGGCTGGTCTGATTTTTAAGCATTGCCGGCCTTGCTATCCTTATATATTGCCCCGCCTTGTCCCTGGCCTTTGCACCCACGGGGACCAGACGCTCCTTTGACCCTTTTCCCATCACGCGTACAAAACCTGCATCCAGGTTAATCTCCTGGAGCCTGAGGTTGACCAGTTCACTGACCCGAAGGCCGGCGGCATATAAAAGCTCCAGCATGGCAGCATCCCGCATGCCCTTATGACTTGTTACATCAGGTGTTTCCAGCAGACGGACAATTTCGGGAACCGACAGCACATCGGGCAGCTTCAGGCCGAATTTGGGGAGGTCAATAAGGCGTGCCGGATCTTTGGTAAGATGTTTTTCAGTGACCAGAAAGCGGAAAAAACCCCGCAGTGTCACCAGGTGCCGGGCCCGGGAGCGTATGCCAAGGCCGTCATCGCGCAGGCGTAGCAGGTATTTTAAAATGGCTGCGGCATCAATTTCCCGGATGCTGCTTATCTTAATGCCCTTTAAAAACCTGTTAAACCTTGCCAGATCCGAGCCGTAGGATTCGACTGTGGCATTGGCCAGCCCCTTTTCCACCACCAGGTAATTGATATACTGGTCCATGTGAAGAGAGATTTCGTTCATGGCATGGCAATACAGTAAATCAGAAGAGTTTGACATCCAGGCTGTTTAAAACCTCAGCCCCGTTTTTGCGCACAACAACCATGTTTTCCAGTCGCACCCCTCCCCATTCAGGCAGATAGACCCCGGGCTCAACTGTAAAGACCATGTTTTCCTCCACCTCAATGTTTCTTTCAGCCAAAGGGCCTACAGAAGGGGCCTCGTGAATGGCAAGGCCCACGCCGTGCCCAAGGCCGTGGCCGAAATATTTATCCAGGCCTTTTTCGTGCAGATGATTTCTGGCCGCAGCATCGATATCATTTGTCCATGCACCCGGGCAGACAGCCTCAATGGCCTTTTGCTGGGCATCATAGACTGCGGTAAAAATTTCTGTAAACCTGTCATCAGCCTGTCCCAGAATAATTGTCCTGGAAATATCGCTGCAATAACCGTTTAACCTGGCCCCCCAGTCAAACAGCAGGGGTTGGCCGTGATGCAGAATCCGGTCGGTGGGAATGGCATGGGGCAGGGCGGCGTTGGTTGAAAATGCAGCGATTACCGGAAAGGATACCGACTCGGCTCCCGCCTGGCGCATATTTTTTTCAATCTCCCAGGCTGCCCGGGTCTCGGTGATGCCGGATTCGATATGTTTGAGAAAATGCAAAAAGGCAGATTCCGCCAAATGCAATGAGGCCGCAATGGCCTTGATCTCAGATTCCTCCTTGCACATGCGCATGTTTTCAGCAAGGCCTGCAACCGGCACAAGCTCTATTGATGAATGCTGATCTTCCAGGTGCCCGACTATGGTCTCATATTGTTCCATGGTCATTCGACGGTTTTCAAAACCAAGGCGGCAAGTGCCCAGTTTTTCAAGAATTGCCGGCAGCTCACTTGAAAGCCCTTTTTTATAGCAAACCACATCAAATCCGTCTGCTTCCTGCCGGGCCTGGATCTGGTAGCGGGAATCGGTGGCAAGTATGAGCTGGTTTTCAGAAATTATCAATGCACCTGCAGATTCGTCAAACCCCGTGTCTTCACCGGTAAAACCACTCAAATACCTGCGGTTTTCTGCAATCAGCACCAGCAGGGTATCGATGCCGGCTTGTGAAAATTTTTTCCTTAAGTCATAAATCCTGTTTTGTATGTGTGATTTCATACAAAAATCCATACCACAGGTGGGGTAAATGATAAAGACCAATACCTAAACTGAGCGTTTCAGATTTTTAAAAGCAATGTATCTGCAGCAAACTTGAAAATCGCTCAATTTAGGCAATACCCTGTGGTGCAATTATTGCCTTGAAAACACATGCGGTTATGATATGAAAAAAACATGGAAAGGATTATATGCATAGCTGCTCCCGTGGCAGGATCAGGCAGGACCACAGCGGCGGTAAACCTGGCTGCCGCGTTTGCCGCTTTTGAGCTAAAAACACTGCTGGTGGACTGCGATCCTCAAAACCGCTGCCTTTGCTCAGCAGTGATTGATCCGCCGGCAAATGCCCCGGGCCTTTCACAGATTTTGTCAGGTCGAGTAGCTGCCAGAAACTGCTGTATTCAAACCAGGCTGGACTATCTTAAAATTTTGCCGGCAGGAGAAAATCTTTTGCAGACAATTGCCAATCCTGCCTTAATGCCTGTGTATCCCCGGAGTTTTGAGAACTTAACGGGTATTGATAAAAGCAATTGGGACATGATAGTTCTTGATTCCTCCGCGGTGTTTTCACCAATGGTGCAATGGGCCGCAAGCGCATCGGATGTCCTGATCACGATGATTCGCCTGGAAATGCAATCATCTGAATCTGTTTCCGATATCTTTCGTAACCACAGAAATATGCTCAAAAACATTGTGGAACCGCGCAAAAAAAATACGGAAAAACATCAAACAGCCGCAATACTTATAAACGGCTGCGATGATGCCCAGGAGGCCGAAGCTATTCTCGGCCCGGATTTGTTTGGCCAGGTATCCGGCTTTTTCATGCCTGTATGCATCCCTGATGATCAGCGCCTTTACGAGGCCATGGTGTTTGGCAAGCCGGTGGTCTGCCATGATATCGGATCAGCCGGCGCCCGGGCATTTTTGAAACTGGCGGAAACATTTTCCCGAATTCCGGGAAAATCCGTTGCAGACACAGAGGAACAATTCACATGAAGCTTGCCCGAAAAGAAATCATTGGCGCCTGCGAAAAGCAGATGCTTAAACTCATTGTTAAAAATATTGATAAATCAGCCTTAAAATCAGCAATCCGGGACAAATACGACCTCGCCCCCGGAGATGATATATTCTGTCACGGAGGCGATATATCAATTAAGGACGGTGAAATCGTTTACCGGCTGGATTTCAGCCTGCAGGTGGGCATATCTGTTTTTCTCGACCGCAGCGGAGAAAACGTGGAC
>JAABTZ010000045.1 GCA_011389605.1 Desulfobacteraceae bacterium | reverse complement strand
ACGACGCTCTTCCGATCTGCTCCTTGTAGGCCAGAAGCTGCGGTTCCCACTGCCTGGCCAGCTCCTCGACAGCCATTCCGGATTCCAGCTGCTGGCGAATATTTGCATTGCCTGCAATCAGATCAAAAGGCAGTTTTTTCCATTCATATTCGTAGGGAGGGTTTTTCCAGGCAAAGTCACGGCCGAAAAGCTCGCGGACGACTGCCAGCAGTGTAAGGCTGGTTTGATAAGGCAAAAACTTTTCCCGGCAGGTGACGTGGAGCTGAAAGCCGTGGCAGACATTCTCCGCCCATTTGCCCGATGTGGGTTCAAATGCAACAGGCCGGAGAACCGCACCGGCAAAAGGCGTTTTGCCAAGGATTTTTTCAACGCTGCCGGTTTTTATCCAGGGCGCACCAAAAACTTCAAATGGTTGGGTCGTGCCCCGTCCCTCGGATACATTGGTTCCTTCCCAGATGACCTGGCCCGGATAGACCATTGCCGATACGGGCGTTGGAAGATTCGGCGACGGGGGTATCCATGCAAGATTGGTGTCTTGATAATACATCCGGCGTTTCCATCCGTGCATGGCAATGACTTCAAGATCGCATCCAATCCCGAATTCCTTGTTGATTAAACGGGCATATTCGCCAATGGTAAGGCCATGGCGCATTGGCACAGGGTAGCGCCCCACAAACGATGCGAACTGATCACTCAGGCAGTTGCCTTCCACCTGCAGGCCGCCGATGGGGTTGGGCCTGTCGAGTATCACCACGGTTTTTCCTTGCCGGGCGGCTGCCTCCATACAATAGGACAGAGTGGTAAAAAAGGTGTAAACCCGGGTGCCTGCGTCCTGAAGGTCCACAATCAAAGTATCAATATGATCCAGCATTTCCGTACCAGGGGTGCGGGTGGCCCCGTAGAGGCTGAACACGGGGATATTTAAATGATGGTCAAAAAAATTTCCGGATTCGATCATATTGTCCTGCTTTTCGCCAAAAAAGCCATGCTGGGGAGAAAATAGAGCTGTAAGGCAGTCTGGAAAAAGCCGGGATATGATATGGCGAGCATGGCAGAACCGGGTATCCACGGAAGCCGAATTGCAAAGCAGGCCCAGACGCCTGCCCGCCAGAGCTGAAGGCGGATTTTGCCCCATGCTTTCCAGTCCGGTGGTGACAACAGGCAGGCTGTTTTTCTTTAAACTGGTCATATCCGGTGGTTTTCGGCAAAATGCCAGGAAAAATGGCGGCTAATGGTTCTTGTTAACTTTAACACTTTGAAATAATTTTTCATATTTATAATTCCCCTGTTTGCAGTGCAATACCGTTTATGGTTAAAATTTTACAAAAATTGACGAAAATAAAAGATCGGTTTTTCATGCGACTTTGACACAATTTTATTAAAAAAGGAAAAGAGACTGGTAAATGTTACAGAATTACGACAAAAATTTTTCATTCAAAAATTCAGCAGTGGTACGGTTATCCATTGATTGGTTGAAGATTCAGCAACATATAGAATTGTTAATAACACATCAAAGCCCGGGGATAGAATGCTCAAAACCGTTGCTCATCGAATTTGATTCCATGGGGCACCATGTATTATAAACTGTGCCATTGACTGGGAGCAGATTCCCGTCATTTCAATATTTCCCGGCAATTTTAGTTTGTTTCAACACCTGCCGTTATATTTATTTTACCGCTCGATACGGTTCTGATTTTTTCGGCTTTTGCACAAAAGCATAGCATATCCATTGCTTGATTGTGACTGTATATTTTGTTTATCCTGTGAGTATGTAAATGGAGAGTGCCTAATGGAGACCGTGTGGAAAAATGTCAAAACCGCTATCAAAAGTCAGATTTCTCCAAGCATTTATCGCCTTTGGATTGAACCCATTGAGTATGTGGGTTCTAAAAACGGCACCATGGCTCTTGCCTGCCCCAATTTTTTCATCAAAAAAAGAATTATGACAAATTACACGGATCTGATCAACAGTGAACTGAGCCGGAAAGCGGGACGTTCTCTTGCATTTTCACTGCAGGTCAAAAGCCGGGATAAACAGCCTGACCATGAGACCGCCTCCGGTGTTTACAAAAGAAAGCACGGACAGCAGCTGCCTCTGCCCGGGATTTGTCCACAACCCATGAATGGCAGGATTTTAAGAAAAGACTATACCTTTGATCATTTCGTTGTGGGTCATAACTGCAACCTGGCCTATCAGGCCACTCTGGCCCTTGCCTCCAGGCGGCACTCTGATTTAAATGCTGTATTTCTTCTTTCCAGCACTGGCATGGGCAAAAGTCATTTGTCCCAGGCCGTGGGGCACAAGATTTTATCAGCCTGTCCCGGGGAACGTGTTTATTACATGAACGCCGAGGATTTCACCAATGAAATGGTTCATTCCATTAAGACAAATTCCATAG
Source organism: Desulfobacteraceae bacterium (assembly GCA_011389605.1). GTDB lineage: Bacteria > Desulfobacterota > Desulfobacteria > Desulfobacterales > Desulfosalsimonadaceae > Desulfosalsimonas. The sequence continues at coordinate 9,107 of JAABTZ010000045.1, read as the reverse complement.
ACACTTTTAAAAAACGGTACCGGGAAGGCTGCGATGTGCTTTTGCTCGAAGAAATCCACATGCTTTCGGGCCGCACCCGCACCCAGACCGAACTGGCCCTGGTGCTGGACCATTTGTATGAGTCCGGCAAAAAGCTTATATTTTCAAGCTGCGCCAGCCCCTCTCAGATTCCCAAAATGAGCGATCACCTGGTTTCAAGGCTTGGTCAGAGCATGATGACGGTAATTGAACCCCCTGATTTCCGAACCCGTGTAAAGATTTTGATAAAAAAAGCAAGCGCCCGGGGAATTGAGCTGTCCGGGGATGTGGCCGAGTACATGGCCAGTGAATTGGTGGAAAATGTTCGTCAGCTGGAAAACGGGTTAATCGGCGTTTCCTCGCGCAGCTGTCTTTTAGGTGAGCAAATTAATCTGCGGCTTGCCGAGCAGGTTGTAAGAAACATAGTTACCCGCAGAAAAAATATCACCATAGACTCCATTGCCAGGGTCGTTAGCCGGGAGTTCGGGGTTCCGATCAAAGACATGGTTTCAAAATCGCGGAAAAAATCTGTTGTCCGGCCAAGACAGGTTGCCATTTTCCTGTCGCGCCGGCACACAAGCCTGCCTTTGCAGTCCATTGGAAGAAAATTCAACCGTATGCATGCCACGGTGATTCATTCCATTAATTCAGTGGAAAAGGAATTAAAGCTTAAAGGGGATTTGTACAGTCAGGTGCAGATCATAGAAAAAAAGCTGGAGTCCGGAAGCGATTAAATCTATTCCTCCCAAAATTCACGGGCAGCTCGGCCGGATTCTTGGGCCCGCCAATTATTCCCGGGAAAAAGAAGATCTGGTAAGTTATGCCTATGATGCCACCCGGCGTTTTTACGTGCCCGAGGCCGTGGCATTTCCGGAAAACGCCGTTCAGGTGGCTGAAATTCTGCGTCTTGCAACGGCCCATGGGTTTGCCGTCACCCCCCGGGGAGCCGGATCAGGCATGAGCGGAGGAGCTATTGCTGCCCAAAAGGGTCTGGTTCTGGTAATGACCCGGATGAACAGTATCTGCAGAATTGACGCAGACAATTTCATCGGCATTGTCCAGCCCGGTGTGGTCACCGGCGGGTTTCAGAAAGCTGTTGCCCAATACGGTCTTATGTATCCGCCGGATCCTTCCAGCGCGGATTTTTCAACACTGGGTGGCAATCTTGCCGAGTGTGCAGGCGGGCCCAGGGCCGTGAAGTACGGAGTGACACGCGATTATGTGCTGGGCCTGGAGGTGGTTTTGCCCACTGGTGAAATTATCCGAACCGGTGTAAAGACCGCCAAGGGAGTTGTAGGCTATGATTTAACGCATCTCCTTGTGGGCTCCGAGGGTACCCTGGGGGTGATCACGGAGATGACTCTCAGGCTGCTTGCCCGGCCTGAAACCGTTGAAACCCTGTCTGTGTGGTTTGGCCAAATGGAAGATGCCGCCCGGGCTGTCTCCGCCATTCTTCGCGCCGGTATTGTTCCGCGTGCTCTTGAATACATGGACAAAAACGCTATTTCCTGTGTGAAAAACTATCTGGAAGGCGGGCTGCCGGAAGACTGCGAGGCCATGCTTCTTATAGAGGCTGACGGAAGCTTTGGTGAAACCACAGAGGCGGTAAAGCAGATCAAAAAGGTGCTTGCAGACTGCGGGGGCAGATACATTGAGTCAGCCCGGAGCCCGGAGGCGGCCAACAGCCTGTGGAAAGCGCGAAAAGCCATTTCCCCGGCTCTTTACACTTACGGACCCGACAAAATAAACGAAGACATTGTGGTCCCCCGCAGCCGGCTGCCGGAAATGGTGGAAAAAATTCGTCTTATGGGTGAGCAAACAGGCCTTACCATGGTGAGCTTTGGCCATGCCGGTGACGGCAACATCCATTTCAATATCATGCTGGATAAAAACAATCCGGCCCAGTTCCTGGCCGCCCGTCAGGCCGTGGATGCAATCTTTGATTTTACCTTAGCCCTTGGAGGGACCATATCCGGGGAGCACGGTGTTGGCCTTGCCAAGGCTTCCTACATGGAAAAGGAAATATCTCCTGAAGTTCTTGCCCTGATGAAAAGAATAAAGGCGGCATTTGATCCTGCCGGGATTTTAAATCCAGGCAAGATGAGGCTTTAATGGCTGACGGGTTTGTAAAAAGTCCAATATCTGCGTTACGCGCGATTTCTGAAGAATTTCACGTACGGCTAAGTACGCTGCATTCTTCAAAATCGCGCAAGCCTTGATCTTGAACTTTTTACAAACCCGTCTAGAAGCGACTTTTTACGAGTGCATCAATGTCTGAATTGTTTCTAAAAATATCAGATCCGTTTTAAAACCGGATTTACTGAATATTGGTTGTAACCTCGTAAGAATTCATCAGGTCTTCGAGTTGTTCAATGCGCATCTGCTGGGACTGCTCAACTGCGCAGCGCAGCCGCAGGGCACAGTGCTTCCGGCATATGCGGGCCTGAATATCAAATCTGCCAAAGCATTCCACATTGTCTTCGTATTCTTCGTCCAAGTAAAATTCCTTCATTTTGTCTCGTCTCTATTAGGATGTTTGCGCTAAAAGCAAACGCAAATCTTCGTGTATATGGCCGTTTGTGGCCAGAAGTTCTTTTTTGCATATATCATAAGGCCGGCCTGAGAAATCCGTGACCAAAGCCCCCGCCTCCCTTGCGATCAGGGTGCCGGCAGCCGTATCCCATGGCTTGAGCTTTTCTTCCCAGAATCCTTCAAAGCGGCCGCATGCAACAAAGCACAGATCCAAAGCGGCAGATCCGAGGCGTCGAACTCCGATGGCCTCTGCAAGGCATTTGGAAAATTTTTCCATATATGGCGAGGCATCCTCCCGGATGTCATATGGAAAGCCTGTGACCAGAAGGCTTTCAGAAAGGCTGCGGCTATCGGATATTTTTATGGCACGGCCGTTTAACTCCGCACCCTTTCCATGTGTTGCTGCAAACAATTCGCCTGTTACCGGATTAAACACTACACCTGCTTTGAGCTCTCCGTTTTGAGCAAATGCTATGGAGACTGAAAAAATAGGCAGTTGGTGTGCAAAATTCGTGGTGCCGTCCAGTGGATCGATTATCCAGGTTGGGCCCTCAGTGACGCTTTCCCCTGCATTGCTTTCCTCGGCGATAATCCTGTGGCCGGGAAATTTTTCCCGGATGGTTTCCTTGATCTGCTTCTCAGATGCAAGATCTGCGGCTGTAACCAGATCCTTGGGCCCTTTTTTGTTGATTTGCTCAAGGTTTCCCAGGTGGCTGCGCAAGATTTCGCCGCTGCGATAGGCAGCTCCCACGGCAGTGTTTTTGATAAAATTCAGATCCATAAATTATTTATGTTAACCCAGGCGGCTATGATTCGTCAATAGGGGATTTGTTTCATGATTTCATCCCCTGAGCCCGAAAGCCGATCAGACCGTCTGCAACCCCTGGATATGACCTCTTCCATTTTTTCAATGAGGGGGAGCAGGGTTTCGGCTTTTGTTGCACTAATGGCAATGCCTCCTGTGTCTGAAATCAGACGTTCCATGGTGTCGGCATCCACCCGGTCCTGCTTGTTTAAAAGGTTTAGTACCTGAATTTGGCCCAGACCCAATTCTTCAAGCAGATGGCAGACCGATGCCATCTGCTGGGCGCATGCCGGGTTGGATGCGTCAATGACGTGCAGCAGCAAATCGGCGCTTTCAAGCTCTTCCAGGGTGGCACGAAAGGCCACGCGCAATTCTTTTGGCAGATCCTTGATAAATCCAACCGTATCAGTGATAATGACTTCAGTATCTCTTGGAAACTTAAGCCGCCTGCTTGACGGATCCAGGGTGGCAAATAAACGGCTTTCAGCAAGCACCTCGCTGTTGGTCAGTGTATTTAAAAGGGTGGATTTGCCGGCATTGGTATAGCCGATAATCGAAATTACCGGAAGCCCCCGCTTTGCACGCCGGGATTTTTGCTGGCGGCGCTGCTTTTTGACATTTCCAAGGGCTTTTTCCAGCCGTGTAATCCGGTCTCTGACCCGGCGCCGGTTGATCTCAAGCTTGGTTTCCCCCGGGCCCCTGCCTCCAATGCCGCCGGTCAGCCGGCTCATGGCGGTATTTTTAAATACCAGCCGTGGCAGCAGGTATTTGAGCTGTGCCAGTTCAACCTGGATTTTACCCTCCCGGGACCGGGCGCGCTGGGCGAAAATATCGAGAATCAGCTGAGTGCGGTCAAGGACCCGGAATTCGATCTGATCTGTAATCGAGCGCATCTGCGAGGGGTTTAGCTCCTGATCAAAGACGATAAGCGTAGCACCCTGCTGCATGGCGTAAATTGTGAGTTCCTCGAGCTTGCCTGTCCCCATGAGAAATTTGGGGTTTATTTTTTTCCGGTGCTGGATAATTGTGTCCAGAACCTCGATATCAGAGGATCGTGCAAGCTCCCTTAGCTCGGCAAGCGATGACTCGGCAAGAGTCCTGGATTCAGTGGTCACGCTTACAAGCACGGCTCTTTCCCTGCCCATGCTAACCTCCCGGGTAGCCTGATACTGGGAAAGTTCGTCTTCAATGGCCCGGATTAAGGCTATGGAGTCGATTTGCGGGTCTAAGGGGTCAACCGGGTCAAGGATCCGGTGGGGATGGCTTGCCAAAGACGACGGCAGAATATGAGCCACGTGCATATGACCTGGCTGACCATTTTTGTCGGTGGTTATGGCAGCCATCAGGTCCAGGCGCAGCAGTGAGAGGTCTGTTAAGTCATCCCGGGTAAGGGTTTCATCGTTTAAATGGGTGTGGATGCAACGAAGGCCCTTTAATCGCCCGGGCGGTGTACGGTAATCACTGGTGTCAGGCAGCATGATTTTCTGATTGTCACCGACAATCACCCTTGCTACCTTTCCGGCACGCTCCACAAGCAGACCTATCTGGCGTCGGGTCTCAGCACTGAGGCTGCATATTTCTTCGGCCAGATCCGGGGTGATAATAGATTCAGAAGGTATCCTGTGATGGTAGAGATTTTCAATCCTGCGGACCTGACTGGCCTTTAGTCCGCCGGTGTTGCCTGAAATATTTTTCATCCTGGTAGTGATTAATACTCCTTTTTATTAAGCATCCGCATTGCCGGTTTATCCTCACTGGAGCTCAGGGGTGTACTCTCCGTAGGCCAGGTTTTCAAACCGGGTGTATTCGCCCTTAAACACAAGCGGACACATTCCTGTTGGCCCGTTTCTCTGTTTGGCCAGCTGGATTTCCGCAATGTTTTTATTGGGATTGTTTTCATCCGTATTATAGACATCGTCTCTGTATATAAATATAACCAGATCCGCGTCTTGTTCAAGGGCACCTGATTCGCGAAGATCAGATAACTGGGGACGCTTGTCGCTGCGTTCCTCCAGGCGGCGGTTGAGCTGGGACAGGGCAATGACCGGAATTTGCAGTTCCTTTGCAAGACCTTTCAGGGTTCTTGACATTTCCGAAATTTCAAGATCCCGGCGCTCGTATGCCTTTCGGGGACGCATAAGCTGAAGATAGTCAATAATGATCATGCCGACGCCTTTTTCCCTTTTCAGGCGCCTGGTTTTGGTTTTGATATCCAGGGAGGTCAGATCAGGCGAGTCATCAATGTATATCGGGGCGGAGGAAAGCACTCCCGCTGCGTTGGTAAGGCTGTACCAGTCATCGTCATTGAAAAATCCGTCGCGCACCCGGGCTGAGTTGATGCGGGCCTCTGAGCACAGCAGGCGCAATGAGAGCTGTTCCTTTGACATTTCAAGGGAAAAAAGGGCAACAGGAGTGTCTGCCTCCACGGCTGCGTGACGGGCAATGTTTAAGGCAAAGGCGGTTTTTCCCATGCCTGGCCGTGCAGCCATGATGATGAGATCCGATGACTGAAAGCCTGAAGTGAGCTGGTCGAGTTTTTGAAAGCCCGTGGGCACACCGCTTATCAGTGCCCTGTTTCCCTGCCTGGCTTCCAGGGAGTCAATATTGGATTCAATGATTTTGCTGATGGGATAAAAATTCTGTTTTTGTTTTTTATCTGCTATATCAAACAACGCCCCTTCGGCATAATCAATTACATCGTCTGTGCTGCCGGAGTCATCGTAGCATTTCTGGACAATATCATTGGCCGTTTTTATAAGATGGCGCAAAATCGCCCTGTCTTTTATAATCTGGGCATAATGCTTTGCATTGGAAGGCACCGGGGCTGTGTCCACTATTTTTGCCAGGTAGGCAGCCCCTCCCACGGATTCAAGCTGATTGCCGCGCCTGAGACGTTCAGACAGTGTCACCAGATCCACGGGCTGGTCTTCTGCAAACAACTCTGTGATGGCTGAAAAGATTTTCTGGTGAGCTGTTTTGTAAAAAGCTTCGGGCGCAAGAATGTCAAGGATATCCAGCAAAATATTGTTATCCAGAAGTGCTGCGCTGATAATGGACTCTTCGGCCTCTATGCTTTGGGGTGGAAGCTTTTGAAGGGATGGATCTTTGCTGCTCATGGCATGGCTCACAGGATGCGGCCGGGACGTAAAAAACGACTTTTCCGGCAGATTGATGGAATCAGAAAATAAACGGCTGGAAACCGCCGCGGCTTCTTTTCAGGAGCTGATCGGGTTTTATTTACCGATTCGCTCCCAAAATACGATGACGCCGTAAAAAGTCCAATATCTGCTATACGCCGAATCCCCGGGAATTTCACGTGCGGCTGAGTGCACTGCATTTCACGGTATTTGCGCGCCTTGATCCTGGACTTTTTACAGCACCATCTAAAATCAGACTTTTTACGAGTCCATCAAGATTCCGGTATTACTTCTACGGTTATCTCCGGTTCGACATCGCGATAAACCCGGACCGGGACCTGAAATGTGCCAAGGGTCTTAATCGGGTCGGCCAGAAGAATGGCCCGTTTTTCGACCTCAATGCCTTTTTGTTCCAGGGCTTCGGCAATGTCGCGCACGGTCACTGATCCGTAAAGGCGATCTTCGTCAGCAACTTTGGCCTTGATTTCAATGGACACTCCCTGGAGCCGGGCGGCCATTTCCTCGGCTATTTTCCGTTCCTTTGCCAGCTGGAGCTCGATTTTGGCACGTTCCTGTTCCATTTTTTTGCGGTTTTCTCTGGTTGCCAAAACGGCCTTGCCCTGGGGAATCAGGTAGTTTCGGGCATAGCCGGATTTTACGTCGGTCTCTGAACCGATAATGCCCAGAGATTCGATGGTTTCCTTTAATATGACTTTCATCTGTTACCCTCCGATGGTGCACGTAAGTTGCATATTTTTTTGTTCGCCCGGCCCTGTCAGGATGGACCGGCAGAATCCTCGTTTTCTGCTCCTGTTTTGCGAAAATCAGCCCAGGTATCAAAAAAGCCCAGGCCAATGACTGCCAGGGCCAGCACCTGCTGGATGGCGATCAGCAGATAAATCAATGTCCGCAGCAGCACGGGCATTTTTTTTCGTTCAAAATACCATGAGACAATGGCAAGCCCCTGTAACATGTAAATCAGCATTAACAGTATCAGGCCGTTTGCCCCGATAAATGCCGGAAGGCCGCGGGCTATCCACAGCAGCAGGGCGCAGACAATTGCTCCCCACACCAGGGCATCCGGGGCCTTCCACTGGTTAAGCCTGCCGAATTCCGGCCATGGCAGCCGGCCGGCTTTCAGCGCCATTCGGGACAGCAGCAGATTGGCCCATGCGGCAAATACAAGGCCCGAAATTGTCATAGCGGGCAAGATGCCCATAATCACGTAATGAATCCGGTCCATGGAACCTGTAAGCATTTCAATGCTTGATTCGGGCATGTCCATGGTTTTGTATGCTGCTGCTGTCAGCTCCAGATTTCTTCGGACATAGGCCGAAATCATCTCCCATGGACCTGAGGCAGAGGTGTTGCCGATAATCACCAGGGCAGCCAGGCCCGCTGCCCATATTACGCCGCTGGGATAGGCAATGGTTTTTTCCACACTCAGATTCTGCCCCATGACTTCGCCCATGGCAAATCCCAGGCCGATCATACACAAGATCAGCCACAGGTCAACTGCATGGCCGGATCCGGTAATGTGGATGACGGCAACGGCAAGCATTCCGATTATACCGGCACCTTTGCGCCCCAGCTTTATTCTGTAAAATATCATTGGCAGGGGCAGCAGCAGAAAGCAGGCAAATCCCAGAATCGGAAAATACAGGGCAATAGCCCCGAAGAAAACCAGAACGGCAGTGCCTGCCAGAATATCCCATGGGTTATGCGCCATCATGGATCCAGGGGTTTTCGGCCCCCTCACGTGATTTTTGCAAATGCAAATATGGACAGGGCCTATACCGGCTAGAAATCCGAGGTCCCCACGTAAGGAAGCAGTGCGATTTTTCGTGCCCGCTTAATTGCAGTGGCAAGGTGCCTCTGGTGCTTGGCGCATGTACCGGAAATGCGGCGGGGAATTATTTTGCCCCGCTCAGTGATAAAGTATTTGAGCATTCCCTGATCTTTATAGTCGATGGCCAGCTTGCTGTCTGCACAGAAGCGGCATATTTTTCTGCGATGGAAAAAGCGTCTTTTGTTCATTACGGCCATTTGATCTACTCCTTTTCTTCGGCGGCTTCCGGGGCCTGCACACTGGATGTTTCGGTTTCAGCGGTTTTTGGTTCAGCAGGTTCAGCAGGTTTTTCTTCCGATTGTTGCGGTTCATCCTGGGACTTTATGGATTCAGGATCTACGTTTTCCGCCGTACGGATAGTCATAAACCTCAGTATCCGGTGGTCATGGCCGAGAGTGCGCTCCATGGCGCTGACCACTTCCCCTTCACCGCAGAAGTCAATGCGCAGATAGTGACCCTGCCTTTTTTTGCGGATCTCGTAGGCCAGTTTGCGCATACCCCAATTGTCAAATTCGATCAATACGCCGTTTTGCCGGGAAATCTGCGCTTCCAGGCGTTCCATCAACGCTTTCCTGTCGTCTTCCCCGACATCGGCGTCAATAATCACAATGTTTTCGTAACGGTTCATTTCTCCTCCTTGTGGCTGATAAAGCCCTGACCTGTCCCGGTCAGAGCAAGGAAAGAATCATTTACTAAATCTATTTAATAAACCCGTTTTTCCGGTTTATGTCAAGTATAAACTTTTGAATATGATCAGATCAATTGC
>JAABTZ010000044.1 GCA_011389605.1 Desulfobacteraceae bacterium | reverse complement strand
AGGTGCTCAGGGAGCCGAAAATTTTTAACAGCCAGGCTGCCAACCAGCCCCGTGCTGCCGTATACCGGCAGGGTAAAACCGTCCACCGGCTCTTGCCGGGCCGGCTCGGGTGCTGGATTGCCATTTTCCGGCACAGACGGATCATTGCATGAAAAAATGACCTCCCGCGGGCCAAACAGCATAAAGAAAATATCCTTGATCCGGTCTATCACCTCGTCTTCCCGCTGTACACTCACAAGCGAATTGAGCAGATCAAGGGCCATCAGGAAATCCGACAAATCTTTCTGGCTTTTGGTTTTCAATTGGTGGTCGTCCCTGGACGACTGCCGCTTGAGCCGTTGCTTGAAAATTGTGTTTTGCACGAGCAGTTCCAAATAATCCAGGCCCACTTGGATCGACTCATGCGGAAGACCGGCAAATTCGGCAAATTCGGCCAGATTTGCCTCTGCCGTTGAGTAAACCCCGGTGTCGAGCAGCAATACAGCCCTGGCGGTATCTTTGAAAAACAACCTTGCCGTGCCCGGGGCAAAGCCCCATTGCGAAACTATCTCCTGCCAGTTCTCCAGCCAGCCCGGGGTGACATGGTAATATCCCCTGCCCGCGTAAAAGTTTAGCAGCCCTGGATTGACGACCATTTGCAGGCAATGATGGATCTCATGGTTGTAATGCTGAAAAATTTTTTTGTTCGCCGGCGGGATATCGGCAATGCAGTGGCCGCTTACTACCTGCAGGTCTTCATAGTCAAGGTTGGCTGTCAGGGCTTCCTTGAACTCTGGCCAGCTTGCAGGCGCAAGACCGCACCGCCCCGGGAAAAATACGACCCCGACATCCGGGTACTTTTCGGGAAGATCCAGGGCTTGGACCTCTTTTTTATAATGCTGGCAAAATGCCAGAATCTGTTTACGCATGGCTTGCACCTTCTTTTTTACCTGAACTGAGCTTGACGGCTTCGTAAAAAGTCCAATATCTGCGTTACCCGCGATTTTTCAGAATTTCACGTACGGCTAAGTACTCTGCATTCTTCAAAATCGCGCAAGCCTTGATCTTGAACTTTTTACAAAGCCGTCTAAGAGCGACTTTTTACACATGCATCAAGTGTTAAGTAAAATCAAGAAGTTATTTTTTTATTGCTTGGCGGTTATATCAGTTTTAAGCCTCTTTACGGCGCCATCAATTGTTTCAAAAATATTTTAGTGTGATTTTAGCGGATAGCGGCCATATGCTTGCACTGCTTCGGATATGGCGAGCAAAACGGCCTCAGGCACCTGGTATGGTATTTCGCCGTGGTTGTCTGACAGGATAAATCCACCGCCGGCACCGGCTGCTGAAATGGCAGCCTTAACGACTTCAAAAACTTTTTGCCGCGTCCAGTTCACCATCTCGAGGCCGTTTAAATTCCCGATCAGGGTCAGCTTTCCCCGGCAGATTTCTTTTATCGCGGCCAGGTTGTCGGCGGAGCTGACGCCGATTGCGGCCGTACCGGTCCCGGCAATATCTTCGGCCACGGGCAGGGCAATACCGGAGGCAAGATGCGTGGCTGTCGGGCCGTTGATTCGGCCCAGTGTACGCATCGCCACCGGGTGGCCGGTTTCCAGGTAGATTTCGCGGGGGATGATCGCGGGAGACGAAACCGGATCGAAATAGCAGATCGCCGTTGCACCCGCTTCCAGCTGAGCGTTGGCCCACTCGATGCAAAACGCCTCGTTTGCGGCCATCAATTGTGCAAACATATCCGGACGCCGGTAAATCATCTCGATGTAGGGCCCGAAGCCCATCTGCATGACCGGCAGGGAAAACGGGGAAATGACTACACCGATAACCGGCACTTTGCCATCGGCATCCCGGGCGAGCAAACCGATTGCCCGGAGCACTTCACTCAGCGCAGGGCTGGTTTTTACCCCGGGCGGTGCAAGTCCCTCGATCTGATCCAGGCTTTTGATAAAAGGGGTGCCGGCATTGGGCGGGCCGTTTTCACGAAACACCACCTCACCGCCCCACGCGGCCGTTTCTATTGCAGCATAAAAAAAGGCGTAGTAGCAGTCATGGTTGTATTTTTCCTGCAGGCGGCGCTGCCCTTCGGCCACGTATTGGGCTTTTGAAAAATATTCGGGAATGGAAAGCCCCATCTCCTTTGCGCCGTGCATGGTCAGCAGCAAAAATAACGGTACCCGGTCGGGCTCATTGTGGCCCAGTGTACACAGTACACGATCAAGGGATGTCATTTCGTGTGGAATCATATCGGCTTTCCCCGGGTAAATGATTGAACGATCGAAAGCGCGTCCGAAGCTGTGAAGCCCACCGCATCCGCCCCGACTTCGGTCCACAGGTTCTTGTCCAGCCGGAAAGGCGCACCGCCTACCACAATTTTTGCATTGCAGCCGGCCCTTCGGAGGCCATGGACAACATCTTTGACCTGAAGGGCGGAAGGCAGCATCAACACCGAGATCAAAACCACTTCGAGCCGATCCTCGATTATATTTTCAACCAGCTCATCTGCCTCGATGCGGCCGTAAGATATGAAGTGGTAGCCGCTTGCCCGCAAGACAGCCCATACGATACGACTCCCCAGCGAGTGATAATCGCTTAAAAGGGCAATGGCCATTTTGGGCCTGATTTTCCGGATTTCGCTTTTTTCAGGCAGGATGCCGTCTACCAGGTCCTCGCAGATTCTTCCGCTCATATAAACCTGGGAAAGCGCGTACTGATCGTTTGCCCACCCCTGGCCTATATGGTCGAGAACCGGTACGATGACCGCTTCCACAAAGGCAAGCGGTTTATATTGGTTTTCGGAATCTGAAAGAATCCGGCTTGCTTTTTTTTCGTCGCTGGAGAGCAGTGCATCCTTTAGCTCTTCGATTAGAACCGTGTCAGGGGGAGGTTGCGGCATAAGTTCTCGCTTCCGAATCTACAGGCAGTGTTAAGTTTTGACGGCTTCGTAAAAAGTCCAATATCTGCGTTACGCGCGATTTTTCAGAATTTCACGTACGGCTAAGTACGCTGCATTCTTCAAAATCGCGCAAGCCTTGATCTTGAACTTTTTACAAAGCCGTCTAAAAGCGACTTTTTACGAGTGCATCAATATTTAAAAATTTGAAATGCTCAGTTTAGGTAAAAAGGAGGTACTCATCGTTTACCGTAAACATTTGAGATTCTTATTGCTGGTGATAACTTCAGCGCTTATCTTCTGGGGTTGCCAGTCCACAAATGTGGGACCTCCAGGGCCTCAGGAAAGGCCGTTGACCTGGGCAGAGATGGATCTTGTCCAGCGCAAAGCGCACATGCGCCGGGAGGTTCTGCCGGCTGCCGCAGGGCTCTTTAAAGACTGGCGGCCGGAGCGCTTTGCAAACATCGACTGCTCCCTTTGCCACGGCCCGGGTGTCAAAAAAGGAAATTTCAATATGCCCGCAGCCCATCTTCCCAGGCTCAGCGGCGCCCTTCTTCTCGGGCCGGAATTCGAAAAGCATCCGGAAACAACCCGGCTCAAGCTGAACCGACTGGTACCCATGATGGCCGATGCCCTGGGCGTAAAATCGTTTAGCATTGTCACCAGGCGCGGTTTCGGCTGCTACTCCTGTCATCTGGGGCCCTCCGGCCCCTTGTTCGGCAACTGAAAAACTATCTGCCGCCCTGTGAAATCATTGCTTTGGCGTCAGACGGAAAATCCGCCGCGTGTTTATATGGGGTCACACCTTGATCTATGATCATCACAGATCAAGGTGTGAGCCCTTTTTCTCTAAATCAAAAGAGCCCTCGACGGTGCCCATGCAGGAAGTATAGGAAGCGCCTATGATGTTGGCATCCAGGGCGGCCAGCCGCCTGGACATCTTGCTCAGATGATGCCAGGGCGCAATGTTGTCCCAGAACAGCCGGTATTTTTCATTGGGTACGGGAAAAGCTCCAGCTGCGATTTTATCCTCGGTCTCATTGGCGAGCATTTCAAAATGACGGCTTAATTCAGGTGTGCCCCCATTTTCTCCCCCAACCAGCACCTGCTCGCGGGAAAGTACTGCAAATTTTATGAAAAGATTGACAGCCGTTCTTTCTAATAGTAAACTTTATCTTCAATAAAAATAAATATTTTTGTTAGAATATCGGTATATTCAGTGTGTTTTAACTTCAGTGATAATCGAGGGTTTTTATTTAAAGGCCAATTTTATGAACTCAACGAATTTTTCAGCATCATCCGGATTTCTCAAATTATGTAAAATAATGGTATCCGCAATTGC
>JAABTZ010000043.1 GCA_011389605.1 Desulfobacteraceae bacterium | reverse complement strand
CAAAACCGTCGTTGAAGGACATGTATATGCAGCAAACAGCCCTCTGTCTGATGCAGAGGTTACGATATACTCCCCTAACGGTGAATTGCTTGGAGCTGCTTCTACACAACAGGACGGCTACTACAGGGTGCCGGATGTCCCCATTTACGAATCTTATATGGTCACGGCTGAAAAAAGAACTTCAGAAGAAACAGAGACGAACTGGAAACTCAGCGCTCAAGGACCTGCATTTGTATGTAACATCACTCCGTTTACGACTCTTGCGGGATCACTGGCAGACTACGATGAAATAAGCTATAGAAAAGCAGAAACAGAGCTTTTTGAGTGGCTTGATATAAACACAGATCCCTTTATTGCCGCATATTACGGTGAGAACCTGCCCAATGTAAACCTCGATTCTCTCAATTATGCAATTCAATCTGACCCGGGAGGTGTTCAGGGCTGGGCAGAAAAAGTGCTGGGGGCATACGTAAGAGGCGCAGAACCAAATGTGATGTGGCAGGAAAGCGGCGGCCTGCTTCAGGACGACGGCATGCCCACAGAAGATCAACAGGCACAGCTTATATGGGAGCAGGCTCTGAAACGTGACCGCGGGGATACTTTTGTTGCAAACATGAAGATGATGCTCATATCACAAAACGGTCGTAAAACCCTAAGGAAATTGACTTATTACCGCCAGGAGCAGGATTTAACCAACAGAGATGTTTTTATTCATTTCATAACCCCTGCTGATATCAGAAACAGCACCTATCTTGCCAACATGCGAAACGGCCTGGTAAAAAAATGGGTGTATCTTTCTGCTTTCAGAAAAATCCGCAAAATTGTCCGGCATGATTACAGCATACCATTTTTCGACTCAGACTTTACATACGAAGACATTGCTTTTTACACCCAGGGCACTTACAGCGCCTCTGACCTGACTGAAACGGAATATAACGGAGTGCCGGCCTTTACTGTTGATATTGTAAAAAATGATGAGTATACAGGCTACTCCCATGCAAAAGTAACCATCCTCAAAGATTCATGGATTATTGTTAAATCGGTTATGTTTGATAAAAACGAACCGGAAAATGCCGTTAAACAGCTGACATTCACTGAGTTTGAAGAAATACAGGGAATTGCCACACCCATTTGGATAACCATGGAAAACCTGCTGGCCGGCACTGTAACAGAGCTTGAAACAGTGAGAGCCGTGTATAATGAGGATATACCGCCGGAAACTTTTACAAAAAGGAACATGCAGAAGTAAATAAAATTCACATCAAAGACATCAACGACTCCCACCGCTCCAGTTCGCTGTCTGCGGGCAGTCCCCTGGCTTTGAGAATGTCGATGATCTTTTCGTCATTGAACCGCAGAAAGGGGTCGACTCTGCGTTCATCTGCAAGGGTGGCGCACACGTGGTTTGGATCATACTGTTTCAGATATGCATCCAGATAGGGGTTGTCGGGTTCCATGCTTCGGATAAATGCCACGTATTCTTCCACGTAGTCATGGCCGGCATAAACAAGGATTTCTGGCGGCAGTTCCAGAATCTGCTTGATGGAGGCGAGAAACCCCGGGAAATCCCCGGTAAAGCACCGGCCCACTTTTCCGTTAAACAGGGTGTCCCCGGAAATCAATATGTTTTCAAACCAGAAACAGACCGAGTCGCGGGTGTGGCCGGGGGTGTGCATGACACGCACTGGATTGCCGTCGATGTTTACCTGTCCGGTTTCCAGCAGTGCGGCAAAATCCAGAAGCTTGGCATCAGAGCCGTTTAGCAGGGCCTGATTGCCTGTTGTATGGTCCATGTGGGAGTGGGTGTTGGTGACATAGGCCAGCTGCAGGTTTTGAGATTCGGCAAATGAAAGAATTTCCTCTGGAGCAACGCCGTCAATGGCCATGGCGGTGCTGCCGGTGTAAACCAGGTATCCCAGATTGTCGGCGCCGTATCGGAACTGACGGATTTTCATGGCGGTTTCCCCCTTACGGAATTTGCAGAAATGCTTTTAAACAAAATTGATGCTCTCGTAAAAAGTCGGTTTTCAGATGGCGCCGTAAAAAGCTCAAGATCAAGGCTTGCGCAATTTCGAAGAATGCAGCGTACTTAGCCGTACGTGAAATTCTTCAGAAACTGCGCGTAACGCAGATATTGGACTTTTTACGGTGCCATCAGTATTCACACGTAAAGTTTTCAGCTCACATAATAGGTCAGTCCTCCTCCACGATGGCCACCGGCCGGGTCCAGCCGGCAGAAGCGTTTTTGATCCGAATCGGAAAACAGCAGACCTTAAACCCGTGGGAGACGGGAATCTGATCCAGGGCGGCCATTTTCTCCATGTGGCAGTAGCCTTTTTCAATGCCGGCAAAATGCGCTTCCCAGACCACCGCGGGATCGCCGGTTTTCTGAAACTCTTCGGCCAGAAACGGCAAAGGCCGGTCCCAGGACCATGCATCGATGCCCACCACCTTCACCCCCTGATCCAGAAGGTAAAGCGTGGACTCCCGGGTCATGCCCGCGCCTTTGACCAAATATTCCGGCGTGCCCCAGAATGCGTCGGCCCCGGTGCGGATCAGAACAATATCCAGGGGCTTGATCTGATAATCGAGTTCGGCCAGCTTGGTTTCGACATCTGCAGCGGTAATCCGTTCCCCGTCGGCCTTGTGGCTGAAATCCAGGACCACGCCGTCCTGAAAACACCATTCCAGCGGAATTTCGTCAATGGTCATGGCTTTCTGCCCGTTGTCCATAAACGGGTGATAGTGAAACGGGGCATCCAGGTGGGTTCCGGAATGGGTTGCCAGATGGACCAACTCCACGGCCCAGCCCTTGTGCCCGGGCAGCTGCTCTTTTTTCAGACCCGGGAAAAACTGGGCCATCTGGTCTGCGCCCTGGTCATGGCCGAAATAGTCGATCCGGGGAATCATCATTTCCGGATCGCTGGCAAGACCGGATTCAATGGCAATGGATAAATCAATGATTCTACGTCCCATGCGCTTTTTCCCCTTTTCTCATTTTAAAGTGAAAATAGTCTCTGAAGTACTGAAATAACGTCTAATTGCGCTTTCGGATCTACCGTGCCAAGTTGTAGCATTCAACTGCCGCCGGGTGGAAGATGCTGCCTTTACCGGAATCGTTTTCAGCCATGGATTAACTCCAGTTTTTTTGCCCGGGGCCACTGCTTGATCCGGATTTCGCGTTTCAGCGCCGATGACCGGGTGGGATGGGATTCCTGATAAACAAGTTCCACCGGGGTCCGGGCCCTGGTGTAATTGCAGCCTGTTTTCAGATTGTGCTCCCCAACACGCCTGGCAACATCTGTGGTAATGCCCGTGTAAAGGCTGTTATCAGCACAGCGGATGATGTATAAATGCCACATGTCAGAATGATGATTTTTTCATATTAACCGTACTTTTACCATTCAAAACAACTCATATTCCATTTACAGTTTAAATCTTCAATACCATAGTATACAATACAATTACATGGCATCAAACCTCAACGTTTAAGAAATTGCATGAACCTGAGCCTTTTAAAACAGCCTATGACTTTACCTGACTATTACACCACCCATTGCAGAGAGTACCACGAAAAGACATTTCACATTGACCCATCCCCCTTTCTTATGCCGTTTGCAGAAAGCCTGCAGCCCGGCGCCCATGTGTTCGATATCGGATGCGGTTCCGGACGCGATCTTTTGTGGCTGACAAAAAAGGGATTTCAGGCAACCGGATTTGAATCCTCTGCCGGCCTGGCAGCGCTTGCCAGACAAAACAGCGGCTGCAAAGTAATCAAAGGAAATTTTGAAACCTATGATTTTTCAATCCTTCAGGCAGACGCCCTGCTGCTTTCCGGCGCCATGGTCCACCTGGCCCACCACCGGCTGGAGCCGGTTTTAAAAAATATCCTGCAAGCCCTGCCTGCCCGGACAGAGGCGATAGTTTATCTATCCATCAAGGAAGGGCAGGGATCATTTACAGACCAGCAGAACCGCACTTTTTACCTCTGGCAGGACAAAGACATCCGCGGAGTTTTCCAGAAAACCGGCCTTGAGGTAATCCATTTTTTACGTACACCATCCGTTCTGGGAACCGGCGAAGCATGGCTCGGTTATGTGCTTAAAAAAGGGGCGTTAAAATGACCGACAGCCGGGACAATAAGAACAATAACGCGATTATTTACGGCAAACTGGTGCGGGACCGGATTCCGGAAATCATTGAGAGCCACGGAAAAAAACCATTTATCCGCCGGGTGGAAGGCAGGGAACGGATTGCTGCCATCAGTGAAAAAATCCTTGAAGAAGCCATTGAACTCTACAACGAACTAAACAGGGAAAACAGAGACGAAATCCTCAAAGAATCTGCTGATGTTTTCGAAATTGTACTTGCAGCCCTTCAGACACAGGGCTTTACCCTGGATGATCTGCTGCAACGGGCCCAATCCCGGAGACGTCAGCGGGGAGGGTTTGAAAAGGGGCTTTTCCTCGATCAGGTCAACGGAGGGGAACTTTGCGAGATTGAATTTCAGAAGTTTCCCATGTTTGTCTTCAATCCCTTTGCCAACGGCAAGCTCATTCACATCATCCGCACTGAATTGGCCCGGAGCAGATCGGCACGGATTGCATCAGCGTTTTATTCCCCTGGCGCAACCAATCTGTTGGTCTCTGAGTTTTCAAAATTTTTGCAAGCCGGCGGAAGCCTTAAAATCCTGCTGTCCAGAATGGGCAACCCTGGACTTAGCCGTTATACCTAATCTGAGTGGAAAAACTGTCTTGACATTGGGGTCCAGCATAGACTGCGGATTTGCGCGACGGCCCGGCCGGGAGTTTGCTGTAATTCACCAGATGAATTGCCATCGCCGGTCTTTACAAAAAAAAATTAAATCATATTTTGCGTTTGACCGATATGAATAATGGTTGAAAAGCGCTCAAAAAGGATATGTGCGGGCGCTTCAAAAGCAGCCCCTCACGGTTTTTGTGTCAACAAAGCGGGGAAGCAAAGGGCGATGATGCGCTTTTTTCCGGAGTTAAAGATTCTGCTGCCGGCTGTTTTTCTGCCGCGTCAGCCTTTTGTTATACAGCCCGGTCAACTCATCGGTCATGGACAGCTGGGTCAGGCGCTGTTCCTCCTGCAGATTTCGGATCCGATCGGCCAAGGCCAGCGACAGAAGGATCGATTCGATTGCAGCGCCCAATCCCAGCGCGCTGCTGGAGATCATCCAGTTATAGTCGAGCAACTAATCCGGAGGCCGAAAAAATGATCGCGGCAAAATACAAAACCTCACTTAGGTGCTGCTTAACGTTTGCTCACGACGAATTGATTTAATCTCCTCGTCGAGCTGATGGAGAAAACGTGATCGGTCACCCTTCTTTAGCGGTGCAGGTCCTCCTGTTATCTCTCCAGCGCCACGAAGTTCTGATAACAGGTTCCGGGTCGCGAGCGCATCGCCGATGCTATTATCCCTGAACGGCTTTCCGGTTGGGCCAATTGCCCTTGCGCCCTCCTTCAGGCAGCGACTTGCAAGCGCAATATCCGCAGTGACAACGATGTCGTGAGGTTCCACGTGCTCAACAATCCAATCATCGGCCGCATCGAAGCCCTCGGGCACAACTTGCAGAAAAATCCATCCCTCATTTGGAATCCGCATCCATGAGTTGGCCACCAACGTGACATTAAGGCGGTATCGGCTTGCGACCCGGTACACTTCCTGTTTGACCGGGCACGCATCAGCATCTACAAAGATGTTCAGCATATGAAAATATTCTCCATGGTGCTGGTCCTGGCATACCGAAGGAAGCCTTCACCGGCGGGGGACCAGTCCGTGATACGGATTTTCTTTTGTAATCTGTTGTTTAATCAGCATTTTTGTCTTCAAGGAGCTCACGCAGCTTGACCCCTAAATCCTTCGACGAAAACGGTTTCTGGATGAAATGCACGCCTTCGTCCAGTACTCCTTGATGGGCAATGACGTTGGCGCTATAGCCGGACATAAACAGGCGTTTGATGTCGGTTTCGATGGTCAGCTTGCCCACTCCCGCGATGGCGTCCCGGGCATTGACGCACAGATTGGCCAGGATCTGGTCAATCTGAGAGGGGTCCATTTTGACCGGCGCGAGGTTTTTGCCGGGCCACCAGGCCAGATCGATGTCTTCTCCGATGAGCCGGCGCAGCATCTTAAGCGTCCCTTCAACGGTCTCGTTTAGATCGATGATCCTGGGCGCAATGGTCTGCTTGCGGGCAAAAGTCAACAGTTGTCGGGTCAGGTCCGCTGATCGCTCGGCGGCCTTGCGAATTTCCTGCAAATCGTCAAAAAGCGGCTGTACGGAGCCTGTATGCTCCAGCGCCATCTCCGTGTATCCCAGAATCACGCCGAGCATATTGTTGAAATCGTGGGCCACTCCGCCCGCCAGCCGGCCCACGGATTCCATTTTTTGCGCCTGGTTCAACTGAGATTGAAGCTTTTCTTTTTCTGCTGCAGCCCTCCGGCGCTCGGTGATGTCGGAGATAAAACCTTCAAGAAGCCTGTGTTTTTCATTGTCACATTGAAGTCCCGCCCCTCGCTCCCAAACCCATTTTTCAGTGCCGTCTTTGGCGATGATGCGATACTCCATTTCAAAGTGATCGCTTCTTCGCAGGGCGGTATCGACCTGGTCGTGCGCGTAGCGGCGGTCGTCCGGGTGAATGATCTGCCCGTAAGGAATTGCCTGATCCCCGGTCAATTCCCTTGCCGTGTAGCCGGTTTTTTATCTTTCAGGGCATTGGGAACGTGGAGTTGTTTTTGCGTTTTGATCACCGTTTCACAGTATAGTCCGTGCCAATGTTCTTTGTCGCCCACCTGATAGGGATTGTTCTCTGTTTTGCTTGAAGTGAAAACTTCCATAAACTCGTTTTCGGTTTTCATAATCAAAGCAGCAGGAACATGCATAATATTTGCAATCAAATCAGCTATTTCCTGCCACTTTTTTAAAAAACCATCGGGGATCTCTTCAAATGAATTTCCCTGCATATTTTATCCATCCTTATCATTGTGCAGAAGCGGTATATCATGTTTAATGGCTACTGCAGCAATCATTGGTTGTACGGATTGAATGCCATTTTCAATAAAATTGATACATTCACTCTCCAATTGCTGTATACCGGGTGTTTCAACAGGGAAATGACCTGCATTTTGGAGAATTTTCATTTTCTTTGGCGCTTTTATTTTGTCGAAAAACAGTTTGCTTATCTTTACGGGAGTCCATCGATCATCTTCAGGATGAACTAACAATACAGGACATAAGGAAAAATCATCCGGCTCAATCAATGGCACGGAGTTTATCATCTTTTTACGGTGCCATCAAACTTGACTTGAATCAAA
>JAABTZ010000418.1 GCA_011389605.1 Desulfobacteraceae bacterium | reverse complement strand
TGATGATGGAAACAGGCCAGCCCCTGCACGCCTTTGATTTTGACCAGCTCGAAGAGCAGCGGATCGTGGTTCGGACTCCGACTCATGAAAGTGAATTTACCACTCTTGACGGCAAATCACGGCAGCTGGACGCAGAAACACTTCTTATTTGCGACGGGAAAAAGCCGGTGGCCATTGCAGGGGTCATGGGCGGGGAAAATTCTGAAATTCTGGATACCACATGCAGGGTGCTTATTGAAAGCGCCTGCTTTGACCCTGTTTCCATAAGGAAAACCGCCAAACGAATGGGTATCTCAACGGATGCTTCTTACCGGTTTGAACGGGGGGTCGACCAGGAAGGCACTGTTTATGCCATGCACCGGGCAGCCCAGCTAATGGCTGAAACTGGCAATGGCACCCTTATCGGCTCCTTTATAGACCAACATCCCCGGCCGCCTGCTAAAACCACCATCAGGCTTAGCACGCAACAGACCAATAGGCATCTGGGCACAGAGCTTAACCAGGAGCAAATCGCCAATCTTCTCAAATCAGTTGCCTTTTTGGTACAATTTGTGGATGCTGATCAACTGGCTGTAACCCCTGCCGGCTTTCGTGTGGATGTTTTCCGGCCGGAAGATCTCATGGAGGAAGTGGCCCGGTTGTGGGGATACAACAGGATCGCCACTACTTTTCCAAAAATCACCGCGCACACTGATCCTCCGTTGAAGTCCCGGCTTCTAAGGGAGCAGATCCGGGACCGGATGGACGGCTTCGGCTTCCATGAAACGATTAATTACAGTTTTATTGCAGACCGCTTTGCAGACAGGCTGCTTTTGCCGGAAGATGACCCCCGCCGGCAGACTGTTTCCATTTTAAACCCCCTGTCCGAAGACCAGGCTGTGATGCGTACCACCCTGCTTCCAGGCCTTCTGGAGACCGTGCAGAAAAACATTTTTCGCCAGGAAAAAAACCTGAAATTGTTTGAAGCGGGCAAGGCCTTTTTCCAGGCAGGCTCAGCTCAACTGCCCCGGGAAGTTGAAATGCTGGCCGCATTATGGACCGGTTTGAGAAATCCGCTTTCATGGCACACAAAACCCGTGGAAACAGACTTCTATGATATCAAAGGAGCGGCCGAATCCCTGCTGGCAGCCCTGGGCACAGAGCAGATAAATTTTTCGAAAATGCCGGGCCAGGCCTGCAGTTACACAAAATCCGGCCACACAGCACAAATCCGCAACGGGAACACTTTTCTTGGCCTGATCGGAGAAATCAGGGCCTCTGTTTTGGAACAATTTAATATCCGCCAGCCTGTTTTTGCCTTTGAGCTTCACATTGAAGCATTGCTGCCCCATGTTCCCGACGGGCGCCAATTTAGCCCTGTTCCTAAATTTCCTTCAACTGCAAGAGACATTACCCTTATTGTGGACCAGGAAGTGGAAGGCAGACAAATTACCGATTATGTCCGTAAGGCGGAAACAGATCTGCTGGAAAATGTTTTCCTGTTCGACGTCTACAGCGGCGAACCGATTCCGGCAGGCAAAAAAAGCCTGTCTTTGCGAATAATATACCGATCTTCGAGCCAGACGCTTGAAGATGTCCATATCAATGAACTGCACCGCCAAATTACCCAAAGCCTGCTGTCTGCCTTTGACGCCACGCTGCCGTCATAACAGGCTCCAGCCTGCAGGCCTAAAAACCGGTTGCGGAGGGTTTTACGTGCCTGCCAAAGCACCCATGCCCGACAAGCTTTATTTCCGGATCAAGGAGGTCACGGAAATCACCGGCCTGGCCGCATACGTGCTGCGATTCTGGGAATCGGAATTTCCCGCGATTCGCCCCAAGCGGACAGAATCCGGCCAGCGGCTCTACCGAAAAAGCGATATTGAAACCATTTTGAAAATAAAATATCTTCTCTATGAAAAAAAATTTACAATCCAGGGAGCCCGAAAGCATTTGAAATCCAAAGATTCATGCCATGGCACTGAGCCGGCAAACTCTTTTCTTGATGAAATTGCAGCAGAGCTTGAATCAATCCGGGAGCTGCTCGACAAATAAACGCCTTTCCACGTTGCCCGCCCAGCACGATCAAAAAATGCATAAAAACTTTGATGGCACCGTAAAAAGTCCAATATCTGCGTTACGCGCAATTTCTGAAGAATTTCACGTACGGCTAAGTACACTGCATTCTTCGAAATTACGCAAGCCTTGATCTTGAACTTTTTACGGCGCCATCTGAAAACGACTTTTTACAAGAGTATCAACTTTTGCAGCAAAGTATTTTTCACGCTTTTCAAAGCATTTGCATCCCCTGATCAATTATTTTTAATACGTTTTTGATATTGACAAAATTTTTTTTCTTTCCTATTGTTTATAGGTACAGTTTTGGGCGGGCATAGCTCAGCTGGTAGAGTACAAGCTTCCCAAGCTTGGTGTCGCGAGTTCGAATCTCGTTGCCCGCTCCATCTTTTCCGTGCCGATCAGCCGGAAAAAGATGAAGCACCACACGGTGGAGAAGTTGATCGAAACGGGCAAAATGCCCGTTTTTTATTTCTATTTGAACAGACTTATGAAAAAGCGAAAAAAGACTCATTCGTCGCCAAAGCCTGACAAAAAGGCAGGAGCGCCTGCGGGGCAGATAACTGCCTTTGCATGGGATCTGGGCGGACCGGTGTGCTTGGCAGAAGGCATGGAGCTGATTCATGTGGAATATCAGCGTGAACCAGCAGGCTGGGTTCTTCGCCTGTTTATCGAAAAACCCGGCGGCGTGGGTATTGAAGACTGCAGCAGGGTGTCCCGGCAGATCGGCGATCTTCTGGATATCAAGCTTGATGCCGAAATATCCTATACCCTGGAAGTTTCTTCTCCGGGGCCCCAGCGCCCTTTGTCAAAAAAGGCCGATTTCCGGCGATTTGCCGGGCAGAGCGCTCATATCCGTACCAGGCGCCCGCTCGGGGGACAGAAAAACTTCAAGGGTGTTCTTGCAGGTACTGCCGATGAGGCGATCCGGCTTACGCTCGAATCTGAAACCATTGAAATACCGTACCGGGAGATCACAAAAGCCAGGTTGACGAATTATCATGGAGACGACAAATGCTGATAACAGACATGAAACGCGTCATTGAGCAGGTGAGCCGGGATAAGGGCATTGATTTCTATGTCCTTGTCAAAACTCTGGAAGAAGCCCTGCGCTCCGCGGTCAAAAAAA
>JAABTZ010000417.1 GCA_011389605.1 Desulfobacteraceae bacterium | reverse complement strand
ATGATATGGGTTGAATATTATCCCGCGGTTCATTACGGCAGAAAAAACGAATATGAAATAGCCGAGCAGTATATCCTGGTCGATTTCACATGGAAAGAGGGACGGGCCATACACCCGAAATGGCGGCCTTTGAACCCGCCCCTCCTGGACACCGTAAAAAACCTTATGGCATTGACCGGCGACAAACCGGGGTAACCGGATTATGCGCCAATTTTTGTCATTCCATGATCTCGATGGCCGTGGCCATGGACACGCCGCCGCCGCCGCAGAGCGTTGCCAGCCCCAGCGACTTCCCCTGCCTACGCAGTGCATACATCAGCGTCACCAGTATCCTGGCGCCTGTCGCGCCAACAGGATGCCCCAGGCCGATGCCGGAACCGTTGACATTGGTGATCTCGCGATTCAACCCCAGATCCCTTTCACACCCGATATACTGGGCGGCAAAGGCTTCATTCAACTCTACCAGGTCAAAATCCGAAACCTTGAAACCGCTTTTCCTGACCATGTCCTCAACCGCAGGAACGGGCGACATCCCCATGATCGAGGGATGACAGGCGCCCCTGCCCGTAGCGCGAATTTTCGCAAGCGGCTTCAGACCCAATTCCTTAGCCTTGTCCATGCTCATGATCACCATAGCGGCGGAGCCGTCATTGATCCCGCTTGAATTCCCCGCAGTAACCTTGCCGGTCTTCGGGACAAATGCGGGGGGCAGCTTGGCAAGATCATCCATTGTAATTCCGGGGCGGAAATGCTCGTCTTTTTCAAACATCACCGGGTCTTTTTTGCGCTGCGGCACGGGCACCGGCACGATCTCGTCGGCAAAGGAGCCGTCACTGTTCGCACGCTCCGCATTGTTATGGCTTCGCAGGGCGACTTCATCCATTTCCTCCCGGGAAATACCCCAGTGCTGGGCGATAAATTCAGCGGTATGCCCCATAATATACGGTTTTCCCTTGAAATAGGAAAGCGGGGGCTCCTCCGCATTAACGGGCCCGTCCTCGGGGTGCGGTATGATATGGGATCCGCAGTGAAGCGCATGTATCATGGCATCCTTGAAGGTGTCATCCTGGAGCCGGCAACCCCACCGGGCACCTTCCACAACATAGGGAACCCCGGACATGTGTTCGAGGCCGCCCGCCAGGATAACATCGGCCATACCCGCCTGGATCATCGCCATACCGGAGACCACGCTTTCCATGCCGGAAATGCAGACGCGGTTGATGGTCGCAGCGGTAATCGTGTCCGGCAGGCCGGCCAAAAGCGCCGAAACCCGCGTGACGTTAAGGGCATCGACCGGTTCCATGCAGCAGCCGTAACGGATATCATCAATGATGACGGGGTCTATACCGGCCCGCGCCACTGCTTCTTTCATCGTGATGCTGCCGAGGGTGGGTCCTGTCACATTTTTCAGCGTTCCGCCGAAAGCCCCTATGGGCGTCCGGCATCCGGAAACAATAACGACTTCTTTCATAAAAAACACTCCTTTCAGGATTGATGTTTACGCGTCCGCTTGATACTGAAAAGTTTCTGGCCATGAACGAACAAAGCCTTGACGGCCTCCGTCCCTATATAAGGCGATGCCATTTTTCATCCGCAAAAGGCATACAATGAATCTCGCAGAGATCCTGTTTATAGCCGTATCCCTTGCCATGGATGCGTTTGCCGTATCGGTTGCCGCCGGCACGTCCGGCCTGGTAGACAATGCCCGGGCCAAATTTCGCCTTTCGTTTCATTTTGGGCTTTTCCAGTTCTTCATGCCCATAATCGGATGGTATGCCGGCATCCATGTTGCCGCAGCGCTTTCCACGGTTGACCACTGGATCGCCTTTGCCCTGCTCTTGTTTATCGGCGTGCGCATGATTACCGGGGCGCACGGCAATGAACAGAGCATCAAAAAAGACCCCTCCAGGGGATACACGCTTGTGCTGTTAGCTGTCGCTACCAGCATCGACGCCTTAGCCGTCGGCTTTTCCCTGGCCATGATCAATGTCGACATCTGGTACCCAAGCGTTATGATCGGCGTTATCACATCGGCCATGTCCCTTGCCGGCATAAGGCTGGGCCGCTTTCTTGGGGCATACGCAGGCCCGAGAATGGAAATCGCCGGCGGCACGATCCTGATCATCATCGCCCTGCGCATCCTGGCATCGGGGCTGACCGGGTGATACCCGGGGAAAAAACCGGCCCCTGCATCATTTACCGGCTACGGCCCTGTCTATCCATTGGTTTATTTCCCCGACGCTCCGGCTATCCCAATCCGTAGACACCCGCACGGCAATAAAAAGGGTGTACAGATTATAGGTCAAATAAACGATCTTTTCCACCAGATAAAGCCTTTCCAGCACGGCCCCTTCCAGATCGTCCTTTTTCTCCACCTTTCCGGTCTGGGGCACTTTAAGGCTGCTCAAGGCAAGACTTTCCCCCTTTACATTAAATCGCCATTCATGATCGCCGGAATGGTAGACCAGGTTAATCTCCGTGACTTTCCCGCCCTTTTTAAGGGCGATGAGCCCCTCTTCAAGACCGGCGCTGTCGCCACGGATGGTTATGCTTTCCTCCCGGTTGTGACGGCTGTTTTCCAGAACGACCCGGTTGCCTATGATAAGCGAGTCAAGTTCGGGGTCTGCTTTTTTCAAAAATTCAGGATCGGTTTCGATCTTGAACCAGAGCCACGTCAGAAACTCGTGCCCCAGAAATTTGTACCGGTTATAGGCCACAGAGACATCAAGCATGGGTCCCTCCATTAAACGCCGATGGAGACATTTTACCCAGGGCATCCAGTTTCCCCGCCGCCAGTCCGGAAAGAAACTGTGCCGCGGTATATGGAAAAATACGGACAAGGCTAAGCTTGAAGGATTTCGAAAAAAGGGTTTCAAGCTCTTCGTTGGCTTCTTTCATATTGGACAAAAACCACAAATCACCGGCCTCGCTGTGCCAGACAAGGTCATATATGCCGGGCGATGCGGGGATCCGAACATACAGCCGATGAAGCACTTCATCTTTTAGTTCCCGTTTTTCGTTTTTGGAAAGGTGCTCCCTTTCCGTACCGGCAAGCCGTTTTTGGACGGCCATGTGGTACTGTTTGTTGACGATCTTTGCGGGGACCGATTTCTTGTCAATTCTTAAGGAAAAAACAAAGGCGGATCCAAAAACGAAATGGTCCCCCTCAAAATCCGGGTTGAAAGGATTGTCTGAAACG
>JAABTZ010000416.1 GCA_011389605.1 Desulfobacteraceae bacterium | reverse complement strand
ACTGCACGCGGAACCCGCGGTTTACATGGACCTCTCCTCTGTCATCAACCCACGGCACCCGAAAAATGATTGCCCTTTCCGGCTCAATTATCCTTTCGTAGATCCCCGCCCTGACAAACTCAGGGTGTTTTTCCGTGGTGGGCTCCAGGGTTTCGAGTACTTCGACAACAGCCTGGTGAAATTCTTTCTGGCCGGGGTCCGTGTGCTTAACCTTTTCAATAACGCCTTGAATCACTGACATCCAATTTCCTCCTTACCGGGTGAATAATATAAACAAGTGGTTGGTTACCTGACAATGTAAATTCTGCCCATGGATACTGAAGGCATCGTGCTGGGGGTCTTTTTTTGAAAATAATGAAAGTCTTCAAAAGTGATGCCGTCAATGCCGATAAACTCCTCCATGAGCTCTTCAATGCTGTCAAAGCCGCTGCCGAAAAACGGAAGTTTTGAAAAAAAGGGCCTTTGACCAAGGCTGTCTGTTAGCACGGCAAAATGCTCGGGGAAAAGAGGATCGCCCACCACAAGAAGGTATTTCTCCGGGTATTCCATTATATCGTATTTGTTGGGAATATCAGCTGGACAGACCCGGGAGAATTGGGACTGCAGAATTTCGCCTGCTTCACAGGCGTCAATATCCCCTACGGACATCAGATCCGGGCAGTCAAAACAGCCAAGGGCGTATAGGGCGATGCCGTAGCTGCTGATCTGCTCATAGACAGGATTGTCGCGGTCGCACATCATCAGGATTTCATCGATCCGTTCCCTGATCCACAGGCCTTCTGACCGGATATGATCCTGGCTGTGAGCTGCATTGCATTGTTGAAAACCGGTGTTGCCTTTGGTCTGGTGACCGGGGATTTGATGACTGTACATGGGCTGCCTCCTTTTTTTATACGGGCTGTATATGATGACGCGGTAAAAAGTCCAATATCAGCCTGCTTTTGTTTTAAGGTATATGCAGGAGGCATGCCATATGGCATGTTTTTGGCGTTCGATTCTAACTTGTTTAAATTAAGATGGATTTATTTTCAGGAGGCAGGAGCGCTGGCTGTCGGCAACGAGCCGGCCCTGTATAAGATTTGAACACCCGGTTCAGAATTTGCGCAAACTGCAGGGGCACCAAGTGTTTTTTACCCGGACTGTTTTTCCTGCTGCTTTTTAAGCCGCTGCCGGAGTGTGTTTCTGCTCATGCCCAGCATGGCCGCGGCCTTTACCTGGCTGTTGCCGCATTTCTCCAGGGCTTTGCGGATTATGGCTTCTTCCACGGTTTCCATTATGTGAGTGTGTATGTCTTGTTGAGAATACCGGAATATTTCAGGCAGGATTTCTTCAAGTGTTTGGGTAAGCCGGTCAAAGAGTTCCTGACGATCCCCGTGAAAGGCAGCATGGGTGTCGGTTTTTGGAATCATGAGGCTGCCGTCTGAAATTACCCCGCCGGTGCTCAGCAGCACGGCGCGCCGAACGCAGTTTTCAAGCTCCCGGACATTGCCGGGCCAGAAATAGCGGGTCAGTTTCTGCAGGGCCGATTCAGATACATAGCAGCCCGGACGGTCATATTCTGAGGCAAATCTGGCCAGAAAATATTTGACCAGTTCGGCAATGTCTTCTTTTCGCTTGCGCAGAGGCGGCAGGTCCAAAGAGATTACTTTAAGGCGCCAGTACAGGTCTTCCCTAAACAGGCCGGCCTGAATCGCGGCTTCCAGGTCCTTGTTGGTGGCTGCAATTATCCTTACGTCCACGCAGATGACCTGAGAACCCCCGAGTCTTTCAATTTCTCCGGTCTGCAGTACCCGAAGCAGCTTGGCCTGCATGGAAAGAGAAATTTCACCGATTTCATCAAGAAACAGGGTGCCTGTGTGGCAGCGTTCAAATTTCCCGATATAGGTCCGCTCGGCTCCGGTGAAGGCGCCGCGCTCGTGGCCGAAAAGCTCACTTTCAAAAAGTGTTTCGGGAATGGCTGCGCAGTTGACCGCAATAAAGGGTTTTTCCTTTCGCCGGCTGTGGTGATAGACCGCTCTTGCAGCCAGCTCTTTTCCTGTGCCGCTTTCCCCGGTAATCAATACCGGCACGTCCTTTTCTGCAACCTGGCCGATTAGCTTGTAGATCTCCTGCATTTTCCGGCTTGAGCCTATCATCTGCAGGTCGCCCTGGCTTTTTTCCGAGTCTTTCAGGGCATCTTCTTCAGGAAACCTGACGATCTGCTTCATCTGGCGGTTTACCTGAAGGGCTTCTGCGACAACGCGTGTCAATTCCTTTCGTTCAAATGGCTTGACCAGGTAGTCGTAGGCTCCCTGCTTCATGGCCTCGATGGCCAGGTTGGTTGTACCGTAAGCGGTCATGAGGATAACCGGGGTTTTGACCTCCACGCGCCGGATTTCAGAAAGAGTTTCAAGCCCGTTTAATTCCGGCATTTTATAGTCCAGCAGGATCAGGTCAAAATCAATCTGCCCAATTTTTTCAATGGCCTGGCGCCCGCTGAAACAGGCGGTCACCTCATAGCCTTTTCTCTGAAAAAAGCGTCTTAGAAAATGGATCAGGCCTTCATCGTCGTCAATTAGCAGTATTTTATCCATGGTCTTTTTTCACCAATTGGCTGGATTTTGATTCAAGCGGGATATAAATGCAAAAAACCGTCCCCCTGCCGGGGTTGCTTTGAACCCCTATGGTGCCCTCGTGGCTCTGGATTGTATTTAGCACTAGGGGAAGGCCCAGTCCCGTGCCCGAGGCCTTTGTGGTGTAAAAGGGTTCAAACAGGTTTTCCATCTGTTTTTCAGTAATGCCGCAGCCTGTATCCCGGATATCAATTCGCACGCATGCCACGCTTGTATTTTTTTGTTCAAATGTATCTGCATCAGCGCTGATGGTAAGAGTGCCGTGCTCCTCCATGGCTTCAAGAGAGTTTACCGCCAGGTTTACAAGTGCTTCTGCCAGAAGTTTTCTGTCACCGGAAACCTTGGGAAGTTCTTTGGATATTTGGATTTCCAGACGGCAGTCCTGGCGGTTTGCCAGAGGCCGGATCATGTGGATCACATCCTCGATGAGAACCGGGATATCAATATTTGAAAAAATCATCTCCTCCGGCTTAATAAAGTCCAGGAACCGGTTCACGGAGGATTCAATTCTGTTTACCTGCTTCATGGCTATCTGGAAATCTTCCTGGTCTTCCGCACTTTGGGTGATAAGCTCCTGGGCCGATTCCA
>JAABTZ010000415.1 GCA_011389605.1 Desulfobacteraceae bacterium | reverse complement strand
AAGGCGTGCAAAATCCCGAGGAATGCAGAGTACTTAGCCGTACGTGAAATTCCGAGGGATGAAGCGCAACGCAGATACTGGACTTTTTACGAAGCCGTCAAGTTTGTGCACTTATTGTTCAATAGAACAAAACCTTTGGGGCACATATGAATTGCGAAGAGTTGCCGGAAAAAATCAGGCATGCAGTCAGTGAGGTGGAACCCGGTTCGGAGACCCTCTTTCTGATATTCAGGATTTGATTCAGAGCCAAATCCATTAACCCATCTTTTTTGTCTGGAAAGCTTGTCCGGGATATGAAGCAAACCTGTGATTTATGCGATCTGGTGATACGGCAGACAGCCGTGGAAGACGAGATAGACGGGCGCAGGCTCCTATTTTGCTGCCACGGCTGCAGGCAGGTTTATTCAATGATTATGGAGGCCTCGGGGACCACGGATCCGGCCGCGTTCCGGGAAACTGAGATTTTTCAACGCTGTGTGGACGCCGGGATCATTCCGGCATCCCAGCAGGATCTGGAACAGCGGGAGGGCGGTCAAAAGGCCGGCGCGGCCGGCCCGGAAACGGCTGCGTCAGGGCAGGGGGACCTGGAAAATTCCGGGGTTTTATCAGACCGGTGTCTGACCCTTGATCTGGATTTGCACGGAATGTGGTGCCCGGCATGCGCCTGGGTGATTGAAGAATCCCTTAGACAGCAGCCCGGGGTTTTCAGCGCGGACTGCCGGTTTGTGACAGACCGGGCAAAGGTGGTCTATGACCCGGTGAAAAACGCCCCTCATAAAATTTTAAAGACCATTGCTAAACTCGGCTACCGGGCCGCCCCGGTCGGGGAGGGCACAGGCGGGGCAGCGGCTGCAGCCTATCTGCGGCTGGGGGTCTGTGCCTTTTTGACCATGAACGTGATGATGCTTTCCTTTGCCCTGTATTCCGGATTTTTCACCGAGCTTTCCGCAACCGGCACCGCATACATCTCCTGGCCGATTCTGGTGATGGCCGCCATTGTGTTTGTTTACGGCGGAGCGCCCATTCACAAAAAGGCGTTTTCCGGAGTGGCGGCCGGCGCCCCGGGCATGGAGGCCCTGATTTCCCTGGGGGCGGGTGCGGCCTTTTTCTACAGCCTTTATCATTTTTATCACAACAGCATTCATCTCTATTTTGATACCGCGTCCATGCTCATCACCCTGGTGCTCGGCGGCAAGGCGGCCGAGCAGTGGGTCAAAGACAAAATCCAGACCCGGATTTCCGGGGTGTTTGACCTGCTGCCCAAAAAGGTCCGGATCTGCAGCCAGGAGAGCCCGGACGGGCGGTTTGTGGATGCCCGGATGCTTGGCCAAGGCGATGTCTTCCGGGTTCTGGAAAATGATGCCCTGGCAGCAGACGGCGTGGTGGTATCCGGGCAGGGCAGGGCGGATGAAAGTACCCTCACAGGAGAGGCCCGGCCGGTGGCCAAAAATGCGGGTGATCCGGTCAGCAGCGGCACCCGGTTGATTGCCGGGGATCTGCGGGTTCGGGCAACAGCCGTTGCAGAGGCGTCCACGGCCGGTCAATTGATTTCCGTCATGGAAGATGCCCTGGAAAAAAAGACCGGGGTGGAGGATGCATCAGAGCGGGTGCTTCGGTATTTTGTGCCCGCTGTGGTGCTGCTTGCGGTATTGACCGGGGCGGCCTGGTTTGCCGCAGGGCTTGAATTTCGCCAGTCGCTGATCCGGGCGGTGACCGTGCTGGTGATCTCCTGTCCGTGCGCCCTGGGCGTGGCCATTCCCCTTGCCCGGGTGGCCGGTATTTCCCTGGCGGTGCAAAGAGGCCTTCTCATCCATGATTTTACCGCATTTGAACGCATAAGACGGGTCAATGCCGTGGTGTTTGACAAAACCGGCACCCTGACTGCCGGCAACTGGAAGCTGGCAGATGTTTATCCCCTGGGTCATTGGGATGCAAAAACACTTCTTGGCATTGCTGCGGGCCTGGAGGCCGGCTCCGCTCACCGGGTGGCCGGAGCCGTACTGGATGCTGCAGAAAAACAGAAAATCAGACCGGCGCGAGTCTCGTATGTGACTGAAGAGGAAAACGGGATTTGCGGCTACATGGACCAGAAGCGGGTCAGGATGGGCACAGAGGCGTTTTTGCACCGTGAAATTCAGGGTGCGGAAAAAATGCCCGGCATCCCGGAGTTGACCCAGGCCCCATATTTGTCTTATGTGTATATGTCTGTGGACGGCATTGCCGCAGGCATTTTTTGCTTCGGGGATCTGCCCGGGCAGTCGGCTTCCGGACTGATCCGGGCCTTAAAAGACCAGGGCATGCAGGTGGCCCTGATTTCCGGAGACAGCACGCAGACCGCCGAAGCCGTGGGCCGGACCCTGGGAATTGATGAAAGCCGGGGTGATATGACCCCGGCGGATAAGGCGGATTTTGTAGCGGATTTGAAAACCCGGGGTTATTTTGCCGCCATGGTGGGCGACGGGATCAACGACGCCCCGGCCCTGGCTGCCGCGGATCTTGGAATTGCGGTGCACAGCGGAAACAACATCGGCCGCCGGGCATCGGATGTAACGCTTATGGGAAGTGATCCCGCGCGGATCGTTGATTTTCAGAGGCTTGCCGGCCGGGTGACAACAACCGTGCGGCAAAATCTCTGGTTTACCTTTATCTATAATGTCGTGGCCATTCCCGTGGCCATGAGCGGACTGTTAAATCCCCCGGTGGCCGTGGCTGCCATGATGGCCAGCAGCCTGAGCGTGACCGGAAACACTTTGGTGCTCATTTCCAGGGAAAAACAGCAGACAGGATGACATGGCAAATACTGACAGATCGCAAAAAGGCGTGCTTCTTCTGGTCGCAGGCATCAAGGGCGCCATCGGCTCAACCGTGGCCGCAGCCCTGGCAATAATGCAAAGCCAGCCCGAAACCGTGCTGCCGTATCTGACCACAGGGAAAAAATTCCACTTTCTGGGCGCAGCCCGGCAAATGGCCGTGGCCGGATGGGACAGGGATCCGGCTTCCTTTGACAGGGCCCTTGATTGCTGCGGGGTTTTGGAAAAAAGCCTCTGGGAGCCCTGCCTGCCGGAATTAAACAAAATTGCCGTCCGTCCGGCACCGGGTGTGGGCACGGGTGTAAAAGAACAGGTGGCGCAGGTCAAAGCCGATATAGCGGCATTTCAGAAGCAGCACCCCGGTTTGGTGCCGGTTTTTGTCAATCTTCTGCCT
>JAABTZ010000414.1 GCA_011389605.1 Desulfobacteraceae bacterium | reverse complement strand
CCCTCGATCATCTTCGGCGCAATGGAAACGATCAGGTTCGGTTTGGGGCCGACGGGCAGTGATTTGCTGCTTTTGCAGGCCACCTGGCAAGACTGGCAGCCAATGCAATTCTTGGTATCCTGGAACATAAAATACTGGCTCATTTTATTTTTCTCCGTTTTCGGGGATCTTCTTATTTACCCGGTTTTAGTGTGACAAAGGTATGGTGCAATGCCGGACTGCCACCGACCCGATCGCTCACATTTTCCTGCAGAAGGCCGTCTGCCAGGCCTTTGTTGTAGGACCGGCCTGCCATCCTGGCCTCGTGTCCGAAGCCATGCAGCATGAAAACTGCTTCCGGGTGGATCAAATCCGTAACATATGCTTTGATCCGGCCCGATCCCTGGGTTGATACAACTTCAACCGTATCGCCGTTTTTGATTCCTGCGGCTGCTGCCCGCTCCGTGTTTATCCAGAGTACATTTTCTGACATCAGTTCGTTGAGATACGGATTGTTCTGGGTGGCGACATGGGTATGCAGGGCACAGCGCCCCACGGTCAAACGGAACTTTCCTTCCGGAGGCGACGGCATGGGTTCATAGGCGGGAAAGGACTCGAAACCGGCGCCTTCCAGCATGGAGGAAATAAATTCAATACGGCCTGATGGCGTCTTAAATGGAATCCCTTCTTCCCGGTCCCAGAGAATCGCCTTATCAGTATAGCTGACAAATCCTTTTTCATTAAAATCTTCCATTGTGAATCCAGTGCCTTCCAGCTGCCATTTCACCAGATCTTCCATGGTATTGTATGGAAAAAACTTTCCCACCCCTAACCGCTCGGCAAGTTGTTTGAGGACTATCGGGAATTCCCTTCCGTCACAGTGTTGAGAAACAGCCTGTCTGGCGAGATACATCTGGGGTTTGACCCCGTTGGCCTGCTGGACGGCATCGGTTCGTTCCAGATAGATGGGCTCGGGCAGGATAACGTCTGAATACCAGGCTGTATCGCTGAAGTTGATGTCGCTGGTGACAATAAGTTCCAACTGATCGAAGGCCTTCTTGTTTTCGTTCGTGTCCGGTATCGACATCAGGGGCTCGAACCGGTGCACGAAAAGCGCCTTTATCGGGTAAGGGTCCTGGTTCAAAATGGCATAGGGCAGCATTTGGGCGAGGCCAAACCTGGCATCAGGCAATGGAAATGCCGCAGTTCCCACCTTGTCGAAACGGATTTGGTCTACAGCGGGCAATGACTGATCGGTAAGCTTTCTGGCTGGCTTTGCCCCTACTTCACCCGGTCCTTTTTTAAAAAGGTAACCGCCGGGTGTTTCAATGCTGCCCATGAGGGTGTTCAAAATCCCGATGGATCGACGCATGTAAATTTCGTTTTCGTAATGGGCAGCCCGGTGACCGAAATGAAATACCACAGCCGGCCGGTCCTGGCTGATTTCCCGGGCCAGATCCAGGATTTCACCGGCATTGATTCCGGTTTCATCTTCAGCCCATTCCGGCGTGTACGGCAGGATAAAGTCTTTGAGTTCTGAAAACCCTTTGACCCAGCGCTCTACATAGGTTGCATCATAGAGTTTTTCTTTTATGATGACGTGGATCAGCGCGTAATTGAGCGCCAAATCTGTTCCGGGCCGGATCATCATATATCGATGTGCCTTGGTGGCTGTTACAGTCACCCTGGGGTCGATGTAGGTGACCTTGGCGCCCCGCTCAATGGCTGCCAAAAGGTTTTTGGTCTCTTTAACCTTGATCGCTTCCAGTAGATTGTGGCCATAGAGAATAATTTGGCGGCAGTTGGCGTAATCCGGAGTCAGGTCGGTCACTGTGCACCCCAACAGGGAGTTGGTGGCCGTTCGATTCGAACCCCGGCAGCATGCATCGTGGGTAAAATGGTTCGGAGAACCTATGGCCTGCATAAAGGCCTGGCTGACATGGGTGCTGACCTGCACGCGTTCACCCATGGCAATGCTTTGCGCGCCATGTTTGTCGATAATCGTTGTTAGCTTGTCAGCAATATAATCCAGGGCCTCATCCCAGCTTGCCTTGCGCCACTGTCCGGAGCCGCGTTCCCCGGTGCGGATCATGGGTTGTTGCACCCGCTGGTCGTCATTGAGCAGGGCGATCCCGGAAACCCCTCTGGGACAGAGACTGCCTGCCATGCCGGGCACATGGGGGTTGCCCTCCAGGAATGTAACCCGGTCCTTTTCAACGGTAACCTTTATCGGACAGCGAGCCGAACACATAAAACACAAGCTGCAAATTTCTTTTTCCATGTCATTTCTCCAGCATTACGTTCAATAAAAAAATACAATTATATTTTTTATCTGATTGGCAGTGCATTCATAATAAATAAAAATGGGAATTTTATTCTGCTTCTAACCGATGAGGACACACCCTGCATCCCCTGAACCTGCTGCGGTTATCCAGGGTGTGTTTGTATCCCGGGCTTGAATTTCTAATTGCAACGGTTGATATCATACCGCTTTGCCGAAAAGGACTGATTCAAAAGTTATGATTTCATACTTACGGCACTTTAATGCGTGATTATTCGACCCCGACAAATTTTTTGGCTAACTTGACCCCTGCTATTGCATCAACGGCATGTCCGTCAGCGCCGCATTCTCCAACCGAAAATTTTTCGGTTACCGCTGCACCTCCGCACATCACCTTGACCTTATCTTTCAAGGGACTGTTCTTGATGGCAGCTATTGTCTCTTTTACATAGGGATCGCCTGTAGTCAAAAGGCTTGACAAACCGACAATGTCTGCATTGAGTTCTGTGGCTTTTTCTACAAATTTTTCCGCGGACACGTTTTCGCCAATGTTGTGCACTTCAAAACCCGCACTTTCAAGCATCAATATAGCCAGGTTTTTTCCGATATCATGGAGATCGCCGAATACGGTTCCGATAACAATTGTCCCCAATTTTTCATCTTTGTTGCCGTCTTTTTCAAGAAGCGGCTTGATTACCTCCACCCCATTTTTCATAGTGAGGGCAGAAATCATCATTTCCGGTACGAATATTTTTTTGGCCTCGAAGCGTGCGCCAACTTCTTTCATGGCTTCGATCATGTAATCGTTTATAATAACTTTGGGATCCGTACCATTGTCAAGTGCAGTTTGGACCAAGCCTGCTATCTCTTTTCGTTTCCCCTTGTTTACAGCGTCTTTGATTGCTTCCAAATTTTCCATTTTATAAAAATCCTTTTTTTAAATTGATC
>JAABTZ010000413.1 GCA_011389605.1 Desulfobacteraceae bacterium | reverse complement strand
GGCACTGCAGACACCCCGGCAGCACCCACCAGGGGATTTATTTTTTTGCCTTCCTTTAAAAACAGGTTCATGAACTTGGCAATGAGAATCCCGCTGGCCGTGCTGACCATAAATGCCGCAAGGCCGAGCACGAAGATAAAGATAACGTCGGGCCTCAGAAATTGCCCGGCATTCATGGTCATGCCCACGGGCAGGCCGAGGAAGATGGTTGATATGTTCATCAGCTCATTTTGAGCTGCATGGTTGAGCCGTTCGACCACCTTGGATTCCCGGAAGATGTTTCCAAGCATAAACATGGCCATCAAAGGAGCTGCTGCAGGAATAAGCAGGATAATAACCACTGAGGCCAGAAACGGAAACAGGATTTTTTCAAGACGGCCGACTTTGCGTTCGGTTTTCATGCGGATGGTGCGCTCTTGCTTTGTGGTCAAAAGTCTCATCACCGGCGGCTGGACAATGGGTACCATGGCCATGTATGAGTAGGCTGCCACCGCGCAGGAGCCCAGCATGTGGGGGGCAAGCTTGGCACTTAAATAAATTGTTGTGGGCCCGTCAGCCCCGCCGATAATGCCTATCACGGCAGCTTCTGTGAGATCAAAGCCAAACAGGTAGGCGGAAAAAAAAGTGATATAAACGCCAACCTGGGCGCCGGCGCCCAGAAACAGCAGCTTGGGATTGGCCAGTACAGGGCCGAAATCGGTCATGGCCCCCACCCCCAGGAAGATCAAAGGCGGTATGATCTCCCACTGGATGCCGTACTGGTAAAACCGCCATATAAGGCCATGGCCCGGTTCCATCAGGCCGGTCAACGGCAGATTGGCAAGCAGGATTCCGAATCCTATGGGCAAAAGCAGCAGGGGTTCAAACTGTTTTGCAATGGCAAGGTAAAACAGGAGGCCGGCAATTGCCCACATCACAAGCATCTGGGGGGTAAGGTAGAGAAACCCCGACATGCTCACCAGTTCAAAAAGATTATTCATCGGCTTTTTTGCCCTTTTTTTCAATTTTTCCGATGAGATATCCTGAAAGCAGAACCGTGCAGTAAAGAAGGAATATGGCGGCCATTACCCCGCAGATACCGGCAATGCTTATCTGGACTGCCTGACCCATGGTTTTCTCCTTTATCCCTTGATGATTCGCGGTAGAATAAGGTGATGCTGCGGACAAATGGACCTGGGGTTCTGATAGGAGGCTTCGGCAAAGGCTTCCAGGTAGCCGCGCATATCGGAAAGATCAACGACTTCGTCAAGGAGCCCTGTTTTGGCGCAAAACAGCGGCCGGGAAGTCTGGTGATATGTCTCCACCAGCTCATTCATTTTTTCAATGGTCGGCTCAAGGGGCTTTCCCGCTTCCTGATCCTTGATAAGTCTTCTGGTATAGGTGGCAACGGCCGCAGTTTCCCCGTGCATGACATAAATCTCCGTTGCAACCGTGCCCAGGGTAAAGGCGTTATGCCGGTTGGCCGTGGGACCGCCCAGAATATAGTGGGCCGCAGCAGATCCTTTGCGCAGGTTTACAAGCAGCATGGGAACATCGGTTTGCTGAATTGAGTATATCAGTGCCTGGCCCAGTCCGAGAAGCTCGGCTTTTTCGGCTATATTGCCCACATCAATGCCGCTGGTGTCCTGAAACCAGATTATGGGCAGCCGGTCTCTGCCACACAGGGTAACAAACTCGTTCATCTTGATTAAACCCTGGCGGTAAAGCTTGCCCCCTATGCCGGGATAGTCGGCATATTCCGGGTATCCCTGGGGGAGAAAACCCTGCCTGTTGCCAATGCAGCCAAAGGCAAGCCCGTTTATCTTGACTATGCCGGTATACATTTCCGGACCGTAGTCAGGACGGAACTCCAGGTGCTGGCTTCCGTCCACTAGACGAGCTATGACGTCTTCGAGCACATAGGTGCGCTTTGGGTTTGAAGGCACTATGCAGTAGAGGTCTTCTGCCGGCAGGGCCGGGGCCTGTGGTTCATCTACCCGGAAAAAATCCGGATCATAGGCAGGCAGTTTTTTCATGTACTCGCGCATGGCCGCCAGCACTTCTTCTTCCTGCTCAAAGACAAACCGGAAAAACCCGGTTTCATCATAATGGATATCCACTGTGCCAGGCGGGGATGCCTGGTGTTTTTTAGCAGCATCAATTAATTCCCGGGCCGATTGTGTATCGAAATGGCCTTTCGGGCTCATGCCGCTGACAATACCTGCACCGCCCACGGCAATATTGCAGTTCTGATGGGCAAAAAGCACGGTAGGACTGATGGCCTGATATCCTCCGCCTGCCGGGTTGGTTCCGTAAATGCCTGCAAGTATAGGAATCCCCATTTGTTCGAGCTCTGCATGTCTGAAAAAAGTTGTGCCCGAGCCCCTGCGGCCGGCATAGAACTTTTCCTGTTCCGGCAGCTTGACTCCGCTGCAGTTGACCACCCAGATCAGGGGAATATTGAGCCGTTTGGCCAGATCCGTTACCCGCAGGATGTTTTCCGGCTGACCCGGCACCCATGCGCCGGCAAGATACTTGTTGTCAAAGCCTATGACAACAGCCCATCTTCCGTTGATTTTAGCCAGCCCGTCGACAACGTTTGTGGAGCAGTCCTTGTTGTCCGCAGGGTTGTAAAGGGTGTGAAGAGGGCGCCAGCTACCCTTGTCTATCAGGATCTCAAGGCGCTGCCAAATGGTTAGCTGGCCCCGGGAATTGATTTTTTCCTCCGGCAGGCCGTATTGTTTTGTTTTTTCTTTAGCTGCGCGTATGTCGTTCTCTTGCTGGTGCAAAAGATCGGCATTGTCCTGATTGCGTTCCCGGACTTTGTCCTTGAGAGGTTTTCCCAGGGTGTCCATATTTTTAAAATACCTGTGCATTCTCACACCTCGCAAATTTTTTTGCCCTGCCCGGGGGAAAGCTGCAGGGTTATTCCAGGGTCATCAAAGCATCATCTTCTTCCACAGTGTCTCCGATTTTGACTTTAATCTCCAGGACAGTACCGTCTTTTGGGGCATAAACAGCGGTTTCCATTTTCATGGCTTCCAGGACCATGATTTCATCGTCTTCTTCCACTGTGTCGCCCTGGTTGACCAGGATTGAAATAATTTTTCCGGCCAGGGGGGCCTTGATTTCTTCTGCCATAACGCCTCCGAATAGATTTTTAGGGTTTTAAAAGATGATGGAACCGTAAAAAGTCCAATATCTGCGTTACGCGCAATTTCTGAAGAATTTCACGTACGGCTAAGTACGCTGC
>JAABTZ010000412.1 GCA_011389605.1 Desulfobacteraceae bacterium | reverse complement strand
TTCAAGAAAATGAAATCAATGAAAGGACAATACCGTGGCAACCCGTTTTGTAGATGAAAGAAATGTTGATTTTCTGCTTTATGAGGTCTTTGACGTGGAGTCACTGACCCGGTTTGACTATTACAGCCAGCACAACCGAAAGATGTTTGAAATGGTGGTAAAGGCAGCGGTCAAGCTTTCAAAAAACATGCTGTTTCCCCTTTTTGAGGAAATGGACCGCAAAGCTCCGGAACTCGCGGGCGGGGAGGTTAAGGTTCATCCTTCAGTAAAAAAAATTATAAAGGAGTTTGCCGATGGCGGCTGGCTGACCAGCACGGTTCCCCTGGACCAGGACGGAGAGCAGCTGCCGGCCATGGTTGCCGATCTTTGCGAATTTATATTTGCAGCCGCCAATTACTCGGCCAATGCCTATGCCGGTTTGATCCGGGGCGCGGCCCACCTGATCGAGTCTTTTGGCAGCAAGGAGCTTTATGACACCTACATACCGAACATGCGGGGCGGCAAGTGGCAGGGAACCATGGCCCTGACCGAGCCCGAGGCGGGATCATCGCTGGCCGATGTTGCCACCACAGCTGAGCCGGCCGAAGGCGGCCATTACCTTGTTAAGGGGCAGAAGGTTTTCATTTCCGCGGGCGATCATGATGCAGTTGAAAATGTAGTGCATCTGATGCTTGCCAAGATTCCAGGCGGGCCTGCCGGGGTCAAGGGGATTTCCCTGTTTGTGGTGCCAAAGTACAGGCCCGGGGCCGATGGCCTGGAGCCAAATGATCTGGCAACATCGGGCATATATCATAAGCTGGGCTACAGGGGGTGCCCCATTGCACAGCTTAGCATGGGCGATAAAAATGACTGCCACGGCTGGCTGGTGGGAGAAGCCCACCAGGGCCTGAAATACATGTTCCAGATGATGAATGAGGCGCGCATTGGCGTTGGAATGGGGGCCACTGCCATGGCCTGCGGGGCATACCATGCGGCCCTGGAATACACACGTACACGGACCCAGGGCCGCAGGCCCGGGCAGAAGGATCCGGCCTCCCCGCCCGTGCCTATTATCGAGCATGCAGATATCAAGCGGATGCTGCTGTTTCAGAAGTGCGTGGTGGAAGGATCCCTGTCCTTGCTGACCCTGTGCAGCAAGTATGTGGACATGACACATGTGCTCGATGACAGCCAGGAAAAGGAAAAATATCATCTTTTACTGGAAATTCTGACTCCTGTGGCCAAATCCTACCCCTCAGAGGCGGGTGTTCTTGCCATAAGCCAGGGCCTGCAGTGTCTGGGCGGATCAGGGTTCTGCGACGACTACCCCCTGGAGCAGTATTACCGGGACGGCCGTATCCATCCCATACACGAGGGAACCACAGGCATTCAGGGTATGGACCTTCTGGGCAGAAAAGTGATGATGCAAAATGGCCGGGCTTTTGGTCTTTTTATTGCAGAAGTGGAGCAGACGGTTGCAGATGCACAAAAATATCAGCCAATCGCAGGCTTTGCCGGCGAGCTGCAGGCAGCCCTGGACCGGCTCAAAAATGTCACCGCCCACCAGGCCGGTGTTGCCCAAAGCAATGGCCCGGAAGCCTTTCTGGCAGACGCGGTGCTGTATCTTGAGTATTTCGGCCTTGTAACCATTGCCTGGCAGTGGCTGCTTCAGGGCATGGCCGCCCAAAAGGCCTCGGAAAAAGGGGCAAAGAAAAAGGACAAGAATTTTTACACGGGAAAAATATTTGCAATGCGTTATTTCTTTGCCTATGAACTTCCTAAAATCGATGGGATAGAAAGGCGCCTGATGGCCGATGATTGGCCCACCGTGGAAATGCAGCCGGATTTTTTCTAGCTGTGCCTGCGGCGGGCTATGTAGATGCAGTTTTTCTACACGGTCTGCTGCAAGGGGTTGTCAAAGAAGACAATCGGTTCATTTACCGTCGGTTCAAGGGGGGATGTGGATTTCAGCCCGATTTGCGCATCACATGCGACTTGAGATAGCAGCGTAAAAAATAATACCTTTCGCTGCTGCATCAGGGGAAAAAGGGTTTTGTTTTTGATGTAATGACGGTTTTTCGGGAATATGATCGGTTCCAACCGATACCGAATTTTCGTAATTGTCTTTCAGATACTGCCTTAAAGTATCAAAATCCTGCATCCCTGTTTCTTCTTTCACTATGGTGAGCATAAAAAGATTGCCGCCGGATGCCAACTATTGGAATGCTTGATACTTGACACCTCTATTTACTTACTTACTTTATATCTCTTACGTCCCTTTCTTCCCCAAGGAGTATCCAAAATGGCGCAAATAAACAGTCCCATGGACGTGTTTAAACTCACCGACGGCTCCAACTGTCGGGCGTGCAATGAAAAGACCTGCATGGCCTTTGGCGTGGCCGTGTTCAAAGGGAGAAAAACCCTGGACCAGTGCCCGAAGATCGCACGGGAAGTGCTGGCCCAATACCAGGAGGCCACGGATCGGCCCGACACCATTGACGAATTCATGCAGCAAGCCGTGGAAAAACTGCAGAAGCAAATCCCCGACATTGACCTGGCCGAGGCCGCAAAGCGGACCGGCGGCGAGTTTGACGGGCAGAAACTGACCCTGCGGGTCATGGGCAAGGCCTTCTCCGTGGACACGGCCGGCAACCTGTCTGCCGACATCCACCTCAATGCCTGGGTGACCATGCCCTTTCTCAGTCATGTGCTAAACGGCAGGGGCGCGGCGCCCGCCGGCGAGTGGATTACCTTCAGGGAGCTAAAAGGCGGCCCGGAGCGCTACAACCATTTTCAGCAGAATTGCGAAAAACCGCTAAAACACCTGGCAGACACCTATACGGACCTGTTTTCAGACATGCTCGACATGTTTTCCGGCCGCCGGGTGCAGAC
Source organism: Desulfobacteraceae bacterium (assembly GCA_011389605.1). Classification (GTDB taxonomy): domain Bacteria; phylum Desulfobacterota; class Desulfobacteria; order Desulfobacterales; family Desulfosalsimonadaceae; genus Desulfosalsimonas. The sequence goes on along the minus strand of JAABTZ010000412.1, from coordinate 365 downwards.
CCATATTGACTCGGATATTTCCGTGGTTCTCCACCCCCTGCCTCTTCTGCCGGTGATGTGCTGCTACTGGGAGCCTGAAGAAGAGATGGGATCGAGCCTGCACCTTTTTTTCGACAAAAGCGCCGACCAGCAACTGGATGCCGAATCCATCTACACCCTGGTGGCCGGCATGGTCAAAATGTTTGAAAAAATCGCCGAACGCAACCGATCAGGGATTTAAGGGACGCCCTTTATATATTTATATTTGATGGTCTCGTAAAAAGTCGCTTTTAGAAGGCTTTGTAAAGAGTTCAAGATCAAGGCTTGCGCGATTTTGAAGAATGCAGCGTACTTAGCCGTACGTGAAATTCTGAAAAATCGCGCGT
>JAABTZ010000411.1 GCA_011389605.1 Desulfobacteraceae bacterium | reverse complement strand
GGGGAAAGAGCCGGGCAATCTGGTTTTTTTCCAGTACCTGAAACCGGATATCTTGGTCCCGGGCGGCAAATCCGGGAATACCGATGTCAATGACCCGCAGTTTGCCGGTATACTGGTTTCCCGGATAAAGAATGTGGCCGATTTTGGCAAAGGCAAAGGTGGCCGTAGCAGACGCTTTTATACAAACACCGCATACCGCGCCGGTGTCTGCATTGAGGCCCGAAGGGATATCCACGGAAAAAACCGGTTTTTTCGTCTGGTTGATGCACTGGATCACATCCCTGAAAAAGCCTTTCACATCCGAGTTCAGACCGGTGCCGAAAATGGCATCTATAAACAGATCCTGATGGATTATCCGGGATTTTTCCTGTGCCAGGGCTGCAGCATCTGCAATTTGTACAACAGCAGACCGGGGAAAATGCGGAAGCAGTTTTTCCACAAAATCCATGTTGGTTTTAGCATCTCCTGATACCCTGTCTTTTTCCGACAGCAGAAAAACAGTCACAGGGATCTGTTTTTCCATGAGGTACCGGGCCATGACCCAGCCGTCTCCCCCGTTGTTGCCCCGGCCGGCCACAATACCTACCCGGGTGGACCGGTCAGGGGTGAATTTTTCCATGAAAAAATCACAGGCTCCCCTTCCGGCATTTTCCATCAGCACCAGTCCGGGGATTTTAAATTCATTGATGGTAAAACTGTCCATGGCCTGCATTTGTTTTGCTGTTACAAGCATCATTTGCATTTGCTCCAAAATCTATTAATACATCTCATATGTTTTTCAGCCCCGTCATGTTTACAGGGGTAAACGAAATTTTGAAGTTATCCGGCCTGTGGTGATTTTCCGGCCAGCATGGAATCGGGCATTTTCACGGCAATGACCTGGCCGGTGGCGCAGATTTTGCCGTTGGCAGTTACTTTTTCATCCACCACCACTTTTTTGGGGGTGATCTGGGATACCGTGGCCCGGATTTCCAGGGGAACACCTAAAGGGGTGGGGGCCAGAAAATCCACCTTTAAAGAAGCGGTGACAAATCTCAGGGCAGGCGCGCTGTCCATGGCCCGCCCTTGTTCTCTGTAAGTGGCGGCCGCTGCCGTGCCGGTGCCGTGGCAGTCCATAAGAGAGGCGATCAGTCCGCCGTATACAAATCCGGGAATGGCTATGTGATAGGGTTCGGGTTCATAAACAGCCACACTTTCCTCTCCATCCCAATAGCTTTTAATCTGATGACCGTGTTCGTTTTTGCGGCCGCAGCCATAGCAGTGACTGAATTCTTCTGAATAATAATCCTGGAATGCTTTTTCTGTCATCGGTTATACTCCTTGCAATCTATGGGTTGTGATCTGATCGGTCACTGTAGTATGGACGGGGTTTATTTTGCGATCAGGCGCCACGATTCTATGCGTTACACCGAGCTGCTGCTGACAATCTGTATGCCGGCATCCTGCATCTTTTTTCGGGCGTCTTTTCCCCCCTCCGGGGTAACCGGCAGGGTGGCATCGGAAATGAGAATGACTTCAAATCCCTCTTTTTCTGCATCAAGGGCGGTTGCCAGCACACACACATCCTCGGCAAGCCCGCCGATGAACACGCGGCTAATACCCTCGTCACGCTGCCTTACGGCAAGCCCGGTCTGGTCAAAGGCGGAGTTCTGGTCCTGGTCAAAACGCACCCCCTTGGTTACGATGACAGCGGTATCCGGCAATGCAAGGTCCGGGTGGAACCTTGCACCGTCGCTGTCCTGGATACAGTGGGGAGGCCAGGGCCCGCCGCTTTCTGCAAAACTCACATGCCCTGCCGGATGCCAATCCCGGGATGCAAACACAGGCACGCCGGCGGCGGCAGCATCGGCAATCCATCGGTTCAGAACAGGAATGACCGCATCTGCGTTTTCAATGGGCAACGCCCCGCCCGGGCAGAAATCATTTTGTATATCCACCACGATCAGGGCATCGCCAGGCTGAAATGTCTGTGTCATAAGTGCCTCCAGAAGTTATGTCTATTTTAAGAATATACCATAAAACTGTAATGGGATGGGCATAAATTATTTTATTTTCTGAAAGGCAGTTTTCATGTCAGTTCATAGCGTTCCAGAGCGGAAGACACAATGCAGTGGATCAGTTCCTGATAGTCCCGGTCGGCTCCTTTACCGGTGGCGTGGTAAAGGGTAAAGAGCTGGGGGCTCCAGCTTTTCACCGGCTTGAGCCCGGGGATGCCGTTGGCTTCGATGATTTTCAGATCCCCTTGTGCATCCATTCGCATGTCCACCCGCACATGGTCCAGGCAGTGTAAGGCCTCCACAGCGGTTTTGCACAGGGCTACCGCCTGGTCTGCCATTTTTCCGGCCCGCTTTATCCGGGTGACACCCACGCCCCGCAGGTCGCTGCGCAGAATGGGGTATCTGCCAAAAAGCTGTGGGTCCACCTCCACCCGGCCGGGCAGAAATTTCTGCAGCCTTCCGTTGCCCAGCATGAGCACGGTGTACTCATCGCCGGGAAGGTATTCTTCCACCAGGGCGGGCTGGTCAAAATTGTTGTGGATATAGGCTGTCTGCCGGGCTAGCGCTTCCGGGGTATGGACCACGGAATCATCACTGATGCCCACGGAACGGGACTCACAACTGGGTTTGACAAATGCGGGAAACCTGATGTCCGGCAAAGCCTGCCCCGGAGAAATCTCGATATGAAACGGCACCCGGATGCCCTGTGCTGCCAGCATGTCATGGGTGGCGGTCTTGTCGATGAGACGTTTCATGGTGGCGCTGTCCGGGCCGATGTAGGGAATGGCGTGGGTATCAAAATAGTCTGCCAGCCACTGGCCGGTGCCCGTGCCGATGATATCGCTTTTGTCCGAGATATGGTAAAGGGCGCTCCAGACCATGTCAAACCCGCCGGCTTCCATGGCGGCAAAAAACGCTTCCATGGTTGACACAAACGCGATGCGGCTGTCAAGACCGCTGTCTTTTATGGCCCGGCACATGCTTTTGGTCACCCCGAGATCGCCCCAGCCCTGGGCATCGCCTGCCGGACCGGTGAGCAGCAGAATGGTTTTCATGAAAAACAGTCTCCTTATTGCTGGATCTTGAACAAATCCGGGTTGAAATGGTAGTTGGCCAATGCCTTTGCCACCTTTGGGGCATGGGGGGCAAACAGGGTTTCATAGGCAATGATCCGCTGTTTATCCCATGGCACCCGGGACATGATCCGGATATTCATTTTTGATGGAGGGCAGGCATGTCC
>JAABTZ010000410.1 GCA_011389605.1 Desulfobacteraceae bacterium | reverse complement strand
CTGCCCCCATTTCGCCTTCTTCCGGCACCCAGTAGCGCTGCTCAATGCCGGTACGCTGGCGAATCCATTCATCTGAAGTGTCCATCCATTGTGTTAAATCCTCGTTGGTGACCAATCTTGGCGGCAGATACCGTCCGGTTCCCCTTATAACTGTTTTTTTCATGTGCACCTGTTGTGTTTTATAGCAAATTAGGAGTTTGTCAAAATTGACGGCTTCGTAAAAAGTCCAATATCTGCGTTACGCGCGATTTCTAAGAATTTCACGTACAGCTAAGTACTCTTCGCAAAATCGCACAAGCCTTGATCTTGAACTTTTTACAAAGCCGTCTAAAAGCGACTTTTTACGAGACCATCAAAATTTGGCGATGCAACCCTGGAGCAACAAGGGCTGCATCGCCAAAAAAACGTCTGACGAAAGTCTGTTTTTCATCAGCTCTGCGGGCTTTCCGGCAGATTTTTTTCCACGGGATATTTTCGTTTAAGAGACTCCATGTAAGGCTCCAGGTCCTGCATAATTTTTTCCTGCCTGAGTTTTTGATGAATGGAGGCCTTAACATCTTCAAACTCTTTTTTCCCGGCCGGCTTTTTGTCTTCCAGCTTTATAAGGTGATATCCAAAACGACTTTCAACAACATCGCTTACTTCACCAGGATCGAGTGCAAATGCGGCCTTGTCAAAACTTTCCACCATCTGGCCGTGACCGAAATAACCGAGATCCCCACCCTTTTCACTGCTCTGGCAGTCGGAATACTCCTTTGCAAGCTCGGAGAAATCCCCGTCATCATTTAGTTTTTTCTCGACTTCAGCTATTTTTTTCTTTGCTTCATTTTTTTCAGCGTCGCTGGCTTCAGGGCCTGCTTGAATAAGTATATGACGGGCACGAACCTGTTCAGGGACTTCAAACTCTTTTTGATTTTCCTGGTAATAAGCTTCAACCTCTTTATCGGAGACGGAAATACCGGATTCGATTTTTTCTTCTATAAGCCGGCGGATGGATAAATTTTCAACCATTTCCTGCTTAAGGGACTCTTCGGTGTAATCGCTTGAAGCTATTTTTTTCTGAAAATCTTCTTCGTTTTCAAACTGAGCCTTTAACTGATCTATTTCTTTTTCAACTGTGCTGTTATCCACCTCTATGCCCTCGGCTTTGCTTTCCTCAAAAAGCAGCTGTTTTTCGATCAGATTGTCCAGAATAGATTTCCGAAGCTCTATCAGCTGCTCTCCCTGGATGGGCATGCCCATGCTGGCATAACGGGATTGTATGAGGCTGAGTTTCTGTTCAAGTTCCTGAGCGGAAATCTTTACATCATTTACCGTTGCCACGGTTTCTGCATCAAGGGCGGCATTTTTACTGTCCGAATTTTGCTGGGCAAAGCCGATTTGGGAAAACATCAGCATAAAAACACTGACAGCAAGAATGACAGTTTTGGGGCTAAAATAAGAACGCATAAAATTCACTCCTTTTTTATTAATCGCTTGCAAATACAGCGCAGGGTTAAAAATCATGGAATTTTGATGTTGCTTGTGTAACCCGGGGCAGGACATGGGATGTTGCCATGCAGTTTGAAAATTTGATTTGAAAGCAAAACTGATATTCCCCGGGAACATTGCGACCGTATCTTCCGCTTTGGGAAGTGGTCGGGACGGCAGGATTTGAACCTGCGACCCCAGCGTCCCGAACGCTGTGCTCTTCCAGACTGAGCCACGTCCCGACATGTTGGCTGCAATTTTTATGTTACATTGGCCAGGTTGTCAATTAAAAAAAACAGTCCCCCTATTCAAACGGGTTGTTAAGCATTATGGTCTGATCTCTTCCCGGACCCAGAGAAATAATTTCCACCTTGGTTTCAGTAAGCTCTTCTATGCGGTGCAAATAACTGCGGGTGGCCTCCGGAAGCTGTTCATATGAGCCAACCCCGGAGATATCTTCCTGCCAGCCCGGCACCTCTTCATATACGGGCTCACATTTGGCCAGCACATTAAGGCTGGTGGGAAAGTGATCAACGGGCTTTCCCTTATACCTGTATCCGGTGCAAATCTTTAAAGGATCAAGTCCGCCCAGCACATCGAGCTTGGTAACCGCAAAGCCTGTAAGGCTGTTTAAACGAACGGCATTTCTTATCATAACAGTATCAATCCACCCGCATCTGCGGCGGCGGCCGGTAGTGGCGCCAAACTCCGCGCCCTTTTCCTGAATGAAATCCCCGGTGTCATCAAATAATTCAGTGGGAAAAGGTCCCATTCCCACCCTGGTGGTATAAGCCTTTACAATCCCTGTTATCCGGTCGATTTTTTTGGGCCCCACCCCAGCGCCGCAGCAGGCGTTGCCTGATACGGTGTTAGAAGAGGTGACATACGGATAGGTGCCGTGATCAATGTCTAAATGTGTGCCCTGGGCTCCTTCAAATAAAACCCGCTTGTCTTTCCGCAGCACCTGATCAATCATAACCGATATATCTGTTACATAAGGAGCAAGCCTGTCGCGGTAGCGATGATAGTCTTGTGTAATTTTGCCTGTATCCACGGCTTCTGCCCGGAAAAAGCTGGTGAGGTAAAAATTTTTTTCCTCGGCCACGGCGCGCACATTGTCGTCAAACCCCTCGTCAAGAAGGTCCACAAAACGAATTCCGCGCCTGGATGCCTTGTCTTCATAACATGGACCGATGCCCCGGCCGGTGGTCCCGATTTGCTTTTTTTCATTTGCAGCTTCACGCGCATGGTCTACGGCTTTGTGATAAGGCATTATCAGGTGGGCTTTTTCACTGATTTTTAATTGCTCCGGCCCTACATTCACGCCTTTTTCACTTAGGTAGTCGATTTCATTTATAAGCACCTCAGGATCCACTACCATGCCGTTTCCGATTATGCAGACCTTGCCCTGTATAATGCCGGAAGGCACCAGATGACTGATGAACTGCTCACCGTTGACAACCATGGTATGGCCGGCATTGTTGCCGCCCTGGAACCGAACCACATAATCGGAGTATTCCGCCAGCAAATCAACGATTTTCCCCTTGCCCTCATCACCCCACTGGGTCCCGACGATAATAATATTGGCCAATTGATGCTCCTTTCTCAACTCTTGCCATAACAAATCCTGACGGCTTTTTACGAGACCATCAATCTTGATGGACTCGTAAAAAGTCGATTTCGGACGGCAAAGTAAAAAGTTCAAGATCAAGGCGCACAAAATCCCGAGGAATGCAGCGTACTTAGCCGTACGTGAAATTCCGAG
>JAABTZ010000409.1 GCA_011389605.1 Desulfobacteraceae bacterium | reverse complement strand
ATTCTTCAAAATCGCGCAAGCCTTGATCTTGAACTTTTTACAAAGCCGTCTAAAAGCGACTTTTTACGAGTTCATCATTAATAACTATTTACGCCTTGCGGAAAAAATTTCATACCCGCGCAGAATCTCGTAAGCCCGGTTAATCTGGGAGTCGAGAAGCAAGGCATCAGGCTCCCTGTCGCTGTGTTTGTATACAGCATCGCGCAGCCTCATTAGCTTTTCAACATCGGTTTCATCATCGGCTCCCACGGATTGGTCATTTTCTTCCTGGTCATCGGCGGCTTTTTTTTCAGTATCATCTGTTTCCTGGCCTTCCATGTCTCCGGGAAGATGATTCTTCAAATCGCCTTCTTTGATACGCCGTACATCCACTCCCCCGGTTGATTCATCAAGCAGCCGCCTTTTTACAACAAGGTCCGGATGAATACCGTCTGCCTGGATTGAACGGCCACCTGGAGTATAATAACGTGCAATTGTGTATTTCAGCCCGTACCCGTCCCTCAGGGGCCGGACTGTCTGCACCGAACCCTTGCCAAAAGAAGTTGTTCCGAGCACTAAGGCCCGGCCGTTGTCCTGAAGGGCGCCTGCCACGATCTCGGAGGCACTGGCGCTGCCGCCGTTTATAAGCAGCACAATGGGATAATCCGGCTCGTTTTTATCAAATTCTGCGCTGTAAACAGTTTCCTCTTTTTCATCCCGGCCACGGATTGAAACAATCCTGCCTTCCTCCAGAAACACATCCGCCAGGGAGATGGCCTGGGTCAGCAGCCCTCCCGGGTTATCGCGCAGGTCCAGAATAAGGCCCTTTAAAGGATCTGCTTTTTTTTCAAGATCGGCCAGGGCCTTGCGGACCTCATCTGTGGTGTTTTCCCTGAAATTTGTAATCCACAAATACCCGTAGCCGGGCTTGAGCATAATTTGACGGACGCTGTCCATAGGGATCACATCCCGGACAAGGTTAAACTCCAGGGGATCTGCGGTTTCTTCCCTGAGTATGGTTATCTCAATACTGGTGCCTGGCTCCCCCCTCATCATCTTTACTGCTTCCCACAGCATCATGTCCTGGGTGGACTTGTCTTCCACCTTTATGATTACATCATTGGCCTTGACTCCGGCCCGGTAGGCCGGTGTGCCTTCGATGGGCGAGACTACTGTAAGCATGCCGTCTCGTTTGGTTATTACAATGCCGATACCCCCGAAATCTCCCCGGGTTTCGGTTTGCAGGTCTTCAAACGCTTCAGGGGGCATAAAGGTGGAATGGGGATCAAGGCTTTCGACCATGCCGTGAATAGCTTTTTCGATCAGATCCCTGGTGTTGACAGGTTCGACATAATTTTTTTCGATCTCTTCGATCACATCGGAGAACAATTTCAGACCTTCATAAGTTTGGGCCCTGGACAGGTCTCCATAAACCCTTGAAGACAAAAGCAAAACAGCTACAGCCAGGGCCAGCAGAAAACCTTTTCCGATGGATCGGGTTTTTGCAGAATTCATTTAACACTCCTTTTATCCGTTATCTGACTGGATGGATGGATCGATCCACTTGAGCGGATCAACCGGGTTTCCGTGATGACGGATTTCAAAATACAGGGCAGGGCCTCCCCCTGAACCGGAATCTCCCACGGTGGCGATTACCTCCCCGCTTTCCACGGCTTGGTCCCGGCTGCAGAACAAATCCCCGATATGGGCATACACTGTGTGATAGTTGCCGCCATGGGATAAGATCACCACCCGGCCATAACCCTTCAGCCAGTCAGCATACGCCACATTTCCGTCAAAAACGGCCCGTACAGGGCTCCCAATAGGGGAGCGGACCTCAAGACCGTTGCAGTAGTTTACAACCCCGGAATCCGGTGTTACCAGTTTCCCGAATCCGGAAACAATCTTACCCTGAACCGGCATCTTTAGCAAGCCCTGATAAGACGCAAAATTGGCTGAACCCTCAGGCTCTTCGGATTTCAGGGCGGATATGGTATCTTTGAGCAGCCGGGCGGCATCGTCCAGAGAATCAAGTGTTTCCTGGCTGTCAGATTTGCGGTTTTCCAAGGCCGCCAGCATCTGCTGTCTCTGGTTGCGCTTGCCGGCCAGGCTGGTTAGCATTTCTTCATATTCCAGGGCCAGACTCTGCTGGT
>JAABTZ010000408.1 GCA_011389605.1 Desulfobacteraceae bacterium | reverse complement strand
TTTTGTTCGTCGCGCAAACGGGAAAGAACCTGATTAAGACGTTTTTGTTGCTCCTGGATCTGCCGCAGCACAGATTCATCATGTTCCACAACTTTTTCAACTCCGGCCTTGCGGAGCAAAAGCTGATGGGCGGAATCAGCCGTTGCAAAAAGATTCATACTGCCAAGCCGGCAAAGCCTGTAAAGGGTGGCAATGCGATTTCCGGCATCAATTTCACGGCGCTTTAAATCCGCGCGAATATCATCGGCTTTGGCCTGCAGCATGCAAATCCTGGCGCCGACTTCTTCTGCCGCGGCCATCAGTAACCGGAGCTGTTCCCGGTGCTCAGCCGACTCCCTGTCCAGGATCTCCAGGTCTTCAATCACGACATTTTCCTGCCGGCAAACATCCCGGAGTTCTTTCTGCTTTTCACTTATCCTGCGTTGGATTTCCCGGGCCCGGGCCATGGCCAATTCAAGTTGCTCATCGCTGCGGCCTGACACCCTGTGAGCAGCTATTCTCTCAACGTATCGGCTGTGACTGCTTATATAGCCGATCTCATCTCCGACAACCACCTGAAGCCAGCCGTCATGCTCCATTAGCACCCGCACCCGTTCGTCTTTTTCCAGGACACGAAATACAGAGGTATCGGAATCAGGCCCTGTGCGTACATTTAACTTGTCCACCCGCACCACGGCAAACTGCTGCAGCCGGGCTCCATCTGCCTGGATTTCGGTTAGAAAAACAGCCATAAAGCAGGCAGCCGCCAAATTTATAACCGTAAGAAACGGCGAACGGAAAACCAGCATCCCAGCCATCCCACAAACAAGCTAGATATTATAATCACCAAAATCCAGGTCCACGGCAGAAACCTGATCTCAAAGACCGGCAGCAAAACGCCTGGTGAGAATCTGGGCATCACGGCCGAAAAAGCCGCATATAAGGGAACAAGACCGGCAAAGGCCCCGCAAAGACCCAGAAGCATGGATTCAAGATACAGGGGATATTTGACAAAGGCTTCATCAGCACCGATAATCCTGGTGATTTCGATTTCCTCCTGGCGGGAGTACAAAATCAGCCGGAAAGTATTGGCGCCGATAAACATAATGGCAATAATTACCAAAGCGGCTGTT
>JAABTZ010000407.1 GCA_011389605.1 Desulfobacteraceae bacterium | reverse complement strand
AACAATAGTGTACTAAAAAAAAGGAGGTTACCCATGAAAACTGCAAAAAGAATCGGACTTGCAGTCCTTGTTATGGCTGCATGCATGATGGCGTTTTCCGGCACCGCACTGGCAGAAGACCTGCCCGGAAAAGGGAAAACAATTGAGCCGGCAGCCGCCACCTGGACAACTGGTTTTTTCCTGGAAGCCTTGTATTCAAGAGCATGTGAAGATCTGGGATATGAGGTCAAGGATCCAAAGAAACTGGGAGGACCTATTTTTTACCGGTCCCTGGGAATGGGCGAAGTTGACTTCTGGGCCAACGGCTGGTTTCCCCTTCATGCTGAATTTCTTCCCAAAAACTGGGAGGAAAACCTCGTGATGGCCGGCACCGTGGTCAAGGCCGGGGCAGTCCAGGGATACCTGGTATCCAAGAAACATGTGGAAAAATACGATATTAAGTCCTTGGATGATTTCCGCCGCGACGAGGTCAAAAAAGCCTTTGACGCCAACGGCGACGGCAAGGCCGATCTTGTGGCCTGCCCGCCGGGATGGGGTTGTGAAAAAACCATCGCTTTTCACATGGATACATATGACCTTTGGGATGACATCAATCTGATCAAGGCCGGCTACAGCGCCAGCATGGCAGATGCCCTGGCCCGCTACAATAATGACGAACCTGTGTTCTTCTACACCTGGACCCCCAACTGGACTGTCTACAAGTTCAAGCCAGGCGAGGATGTCATGTGGATCAATGTTCCGGAAATCGTTCCCAAGGAAGGCCAGAAAGGCCTGGAAGACGCAATGATCGCAAAGGGACTGACGGGCACAGTTACAGATCCCTGCAAAATGGGCTTTGTGGCAAATGACATCCGGGTGGTTGCCAACAAGGATTTCCTTGAGAAAAATCCTGCCGTCAAAACCATGTTTTCCCTGATGTCCGTGCCGTTTCCCGACATTGCCGCCCAGAACAACAAGATGTTTGAAGGCGAGGATAAGCAGAAAGACATTGAAAGACACGTTGATGAATGGATTGAAAAAAACCAGGACAAGTGGAATGCCTGGCTGGCCGCTGCCAAGGCTGCTGCCAAGTAACCAGATTTTCGCGAAATATTTATCTTAAAGCAATGCTTTCCGGGGCATAAGGCTTTCTGCCCGTTGCCCCGGAAGGTTTTTGTGACATCGGCTGATAAATGTTTTTTACTGATTCAGGCCAAATAACGGCCGCGCAAAAACATGGATCAGAAACATATAAAACCGCTTAAAGAAAGGAGCAACACATGGAAAAATGCAAGAAGAATCTGTTTTTAACCCTGTTACTGGCCTTTTTACTGGCCATGCCCGCCGGGGCTCTGGCCTTTGATTTAGGGCCTTTGTCAGTTGGAGGTGCGATCCGGGCCAATTATGTCATTGGTGACTACGGCGATGGAGCCAGTCCATCCCAGCCTTCCAGGTCAGATAGAGACGGCGGAAACTTTGAACTCGACACCTTCAGGATCAACCTGGACTACGAACAGGATTCCTGGATCGGAAAAGCCGAATACCGTTTCTATAACGGCTACCACTTTCTGCATACCGGCTGGGTGGGCTACAATTTTGACGACATCAGCCAGCTGCAGGTTGGTGTCAACCGGGTGCCCTTCGGCCCCGGCCCCTACGGAGTGTCCCAGAGCTGGATGTTTGACCAGCACTATTATGTCGGACTTTCCGACGATATGGACCTGGGCGCAAAGTACAGCACCTCCTTTGACAAGCTGAAGGTGGATTTTGGTTATTATGTCATGGACGAAGGTTCATACTTTGGTGGAACAGACAATGCAGCCCGTTATTCCTATGATGCTGTTGAAGATGACAACGGCAATGGTTATGAAGAAGAACATCAGTTCAATATCCGGGCCATTTATCCCGTAGAAATGGGAAACATGAACTCTGACATCGGTGCCTCCCTGCAATACGGGCTGCTCGACAGCAGTGGCCCCCAGGATGACGGGGACCACTGGGCCGCATCCATGCATGCTGTCAACAAGTTCAGCAACTGGACACTGGCAGCACAGCTCACCTATTACAAATATGACGTGGAAGATGCAACCGGCCAAAGCACGGAACTGGTAAACTTCGGTGCTTATGACTATTATACGCCCGTGGCCGCCGAGGCCTGGGTTCCGGCAATATCTCTTAGCTACTATCTGGAAACCCCCAATATCGACTTTCTCAATTATGTAATCCCTTATGTGGAGTACTCATCCATTGTCAAAGAGGAAACCGATTTTAACGACAGCGAAATGTGGGTGCTCGGTGCTGCCTGGGCCCGGGGCGGATGGTATATATACACCGATCTGGCCTATTCCAACGGCAATGATTTTGTCGGAAACGAAAGCGGCTGGAGCCGTTTTGGTGCCAACCCGGACGACGAATGGGAATACCGCTTTAACATCAACTTCGGCTATTATTTCTAAGCCGCAGACTTAAAGACCAATTGCAGTAACTCAAGCAGTACTTTAAAAGGCCCGGGTTTCGAGCAATCGAAACCCGGGCCTTGTTTTTTTGCAGGCACGCACCGGTCGCGTGCGGCCCGGCGTTGGCGCCGCCCTGGCGGTCGCGCACTCGGGCCGGAGCGCACGGAAAAACGCCCGTTCCTGCCCAAAACAGGGAAACCGAAGACTTCAGCCACATCGGATAGAAATGCTATTATCTTTTTTTGTAAATGGGGTAAATGACCCCGGGAGACAGGTCCACGAGGTCGGGGCGGGAGATGGTTTGTGAATTGCATTGAGCGCATTTGCGGTCAGCAAGGCACAAATTATCTCCCGCCCCGACCCCGTGCGAAAACCGGATCCAGACGGATTAAACTCAGGCTAATCCTTGAAAACCAGCTTGCCGCCGATCAGGCCGGCCACCACTGCGGCTGCCAGCATGATCAGGTTTAAAAACACAAAACCGGCCTGCCGGGCGGCTCCGCCCGATAAGATCTCCGGGTTGATGAAATACCACAACACCACCAGCAGACATGTGACTGTCACCAAAAGGGCGGCGATGATCTTGATGATAAAAATTGATGTCCAGGAGCCTCCGTATTTGAGCTGCCAGGCATTGTATCCCGTGTAGAGCACCACCGGCATGGAGATAAGCACTATCACGGAGTTGTAAAACGCTGCCGTGGCAAACCCCTGCCCAGTGCACCAGAGGGCCAGGAGCACAAAAAGCACGGATACCGGCAGCACACCGTTGGGGATATGTACTGACACGGGATGGGCATGATGTTTTATCATCCGGCCGTTTACAAATTCA
>JAABTZ010000406.1 GCA_011389605.1 Desulfobacteraceae bacterium | reverse complement strand
TGATCAAAAGAGGGCCTCTGGAGACAGTCTATTTTTATGTTCTTGGCCGCCTGCCTTTTTTGCAGAGAATCCTGCCCAGTTCCGTTAATCTGATTTTCACCCGTCTGCACACATGAAACCAGAAATCTTTAATCACATTAATCACAGATCAAGGTTTGACCCCATCAGTGACCCCATCAGGGTTGTTGTAAATGCGGTGCCTTTGAAGAATATTGCAACTGGTATAGGCAGGTATATAAGGGAGCTATACGCACACGTTCAGCGGCTGCACCCGGAACTGGAAATCAGGTATTTTGACGGAATCCGCCTTTGCAGTCATATGCCGGAGCCGCCCGGGGCCGGCAGTTCCTGGACTGCTGCCGTGGATCTGGCCTGGCGATTTCCCCCAGGGTTTGTTTACATGGCAAGAATTCTTGCCCATGAGATCAGCGCTCGTCGGTTTTATAGTCTTTGCCGGGGATTTGATATTTATCATGAGGCCGGCTATTTTCCTTATAAAACCGCAGGCAGTATAAAAACCGTGTTTACCATTCATGATCTTTCGTTGAAAATGCTTTCCAGGTTTCACCCAAAAGACAGGGTCCTGTTTTTCAACAGATATTTTGAAAAATCCCTTGCCCGGGCAGATGCCATTGTCACACCTTCGGAGTTTACCAAAAGAGAAATCCAAAAAACCTGGCCAAGCCTTGAGACAAAGATGCACGCCATTTCCCTGGGATGTGACAAGACCCTTTTCCGTTCATATCCCGGTGATCAGGTTGATGCTTTTAAAATAGAAAAGGGCCTGCCGGACAAATACGTTCTTTTTGCCGGCACGTCTGATCCCCGTAAAAATATCCGGACCATTTTTGATTCCATGGCCCACCTGCCTGAATCCGTAAAGCTTGTATGCACCGGCTGGGCCGGCTGGGGGCAGGGTGTGGAAAATGAGCTCAAGCACGCTAATCTAACAGACCGGATAATTTTTACAGGCTATGTTCCGGACCCGGAGCTTGCCCTGCTGTATTCCGGGGCCCGGGTGTTTGTGTATCCCAGTTTTTATGAAGGATTTGGACTTCCTGTGATAGAGGCCATGGCATGCGGATGTCCTGTGGTGTGTGCTAATGCGGCAAGCCTGCCCGAAGTGGCCGGGGATGCTTCCATTTACTGCGATCCCCATGATGAGATGTGCCTGGCCAATGCCATCGGCGAGGTATTTTTTTCAGATGAGCTTTATGAACAAATGAGCCGGCTCAGCCTTGGACAGGCGGCAAAATTTAACTGGTCTGTCACTGCGGAAAAGACAGTGGGAGTTTTTGAGAGTGTCAGAAAAAACCAATAAAATCGCTGTGATGGGATGCTCACATCCCTACTGGTCGGCATTGCAGGTGGGCAGCCAGCACCTGGCCCGGCAGTTTGCCCGAAACGGCTGGCAGGTGCATTATTTTTCCGCGCCGATCTCCCTGATTCATCTGCCGCTTTTGTTTTCACCCGAGGTTCCTGATCGCTTCAGGTGCGCCCGCAAAAATCCGACCATCCATGAAAACGGTCAAATCTTTTCATACATACCCTTTTCCCTGATCGCCCCGGACGGCCGGGCCCTGTTAAGATCCCGGCCGGTGACCCATCACTGGCATAAAACAATGCTGCCGCCGCTAAAGCAGATGCTTGCCCGAACCGGTTCTGCCGCACCATCGTTGCTTTATATTGACAACCTTTCCTATCATTTCCTGCCGGATGTCTTTGCCCACACGAAAAGTGTTTTCCGGATCATGGACATGCACGAGCGCTTTTCCGGCTGGAAGGGCCGGGCCCGGGCGCTGGCGCAAAAGATCGCTGCCCATGCCGACCTTACCGTCTATTCAGCAAAGAATCTGAAGTCTTATGTTTATTCACTGGGCGCTGCCAATTCCATGCTGGTGCCAAACGGCGTGGACCTTGACGCTTTTTCCGCAGTGCCGCAGGCTGAAAACAGGCCGGCATGCCTGGCCCGGATTCCCGATCCAGTTCTTCTTTATACAGGCATGATAGACTCCCGGCTTGATTTCACTCTCATACGCACCGCCGCCCGCCGCCTGCCAAATGTCTCGCTTGTATTTGCCGGTCCCCTGGACCGGTCAGCCGATATTGCTGATATGCCATCCAATGTTTATTTTACAGGTTCTGTGCCCCATAAAGGCCTGCCCGCGCTCATGCGCACTGCCGCGGCCGGTCTTATCCCATTTGACGTAAAAGACCGCATGGATGAAATACGCGGCATCCGCCCCCTTAAACTCTTTGAATACCTGGCCGCAGGCATTCCCGTAATCTCGGCAAACTGGCCTGAGATCGAAGAACTCCAAAGCCCGGCCTGGTTTTATGAAAACGCAGACCAGTTCACCGGGCTTGCAGCCAGGGCCCTTAACAAAAAGGATTTTGATCCCGCCGCCGCCCGCGACTTTGCCCGGCAGTTTGACTGGAAGCATGCGTATAAGCAGATGACAGATGCCATTTATCTGTCTTGACAATCAGTCCATATAAACGGATAATTAAAAGAGCTGACAACAATTTTTCAAAAGGCCATAGCATCAACTTGATTGTTTATTGGGTAAGACGAGGAGCAAAAAATGGAAACTGAAATCGTATTTCTCGTTAAGGAATCAGAAGAAGGCGGGTATGAAGCCAGGGCGCTGGGCTATTCCATTTTTACAGAGGCTGATTCACTTGATGAACTTCGTGTGATGGTCAAAGATTCGGTTGCCTGCCATTTTGATTCAGGAAACGGGCCAAAAGTAATTCGGCTTCATTTTGTACGGGATGAAGTAATCGCTGCATGAAGGTACCGCGAGATATAAACGGAGAAGAGCTTATCCGCGCTTTGCAGAGGTTTGGTTACCATCCTGTTCGTCAGACAGGAAGCCATGTCCGAATGGCCTGTTTTTTGGCAAACACTGAACATCACATAACCATTCCAAAACACAAAAGCTTGAGGATAGGCACTTTGAATGCAATACTGCAGGATGTATCAAAACACCTTGGCCTGGAAAAGGAAGAACTCCTTCAAAAATTCTTAATGGCCAAAAGATAGATAGCGAGTTACATGATTGTTTCACCGGTAACGCCTTTACCGGCCGAAGATTTGACACCGCACATATTCCCCGAACTGCACGAGCTTCAGCAGATACTCAAGAAAATAAACCCCGATTTTCTGATCCGCCCCCAGGTCTTTTCTTGCAAAAATTATTGATCCGGCCCCGACAGGCGGCTTGATCAGGCATAGACCATGATAAAGGGCATTTAAGGGATTTTTCCGGAC
>JAABTZ010000405.1 GCA_011389605.1 Desulfobacteraceae bacterium | reverse complement strand
CGCATCAAACGGGCATAACGGGCCATCTGAAGGCTGTAACGCTGCTGTTCTCGTTCCAGAAAAGCCTCAAGACCACCTCCGGCATGTGTACTTGTCTTGTAATCAATGACCCAGCGAACGTTGTCTGCATCAACAAAAGTCCGGTCAATAACCCCGTGAACCAGTTCCCGGTCCAAAAAACCGCTGACTTTCAACTCGCAGGCTCCCTGAAGGTGAGGGGACAAAATCCAGCGGCCGGTTTCATGCACAACCGTGTTGGCAAGGGCGGTGGTGGTAAGCAAAACAGCGTTTTCCAGTTCGGTTTCCGCCACACCGGCACAAACAAGATCCCGTCTGAATAAACTTTTAAAAGCCTCAATCCGGTCCGGATCCCAGTTATCGGGTTTTTGCTCACAAATACGCCGCAGCCACCGATGCACCACAGATCCAACGTGCCGAAGCGTTACCCCGGCCCAGTCAAAACGTGGCTGAAAAGAATCTTTCTCACCCTGGATCTCAAAATCAGCGTCTTTTTCCGTCGGTTTAACTGATATATCGGCCTGCGGCTCCGGAGGCTGCCAGTCCGGGGGAAGCCTCCGGATAAGGCACTGTTTTGTCCCCGACTCATCTTCTTTAATCGGTTCGGCCCTATCAGGCGGTCCGGATTCCGCGGCTTTTTCAAATTCAGCGCAAACAGCCGGCCACAGCACGGCCAGCAGGGAGCGGGAATCCGGCTGCAAAAGTACGCCCTCTGAGCTCATGGCGGCTGCCCCGAAAATATGGAGCCGCTTTGCCGCCCGGGTGGCGGCCACATAAAGAAGACGCCCGATTTCATAATCCATTCGGACCTGGTGAAGCTGCCGGATGTAGTTATATGTTATGTCCCTGTCTGCACCTGTTTCGGAAACAGGCGCCATGAGAAGCGACTTTCCTGCCGGGCCCCCGGCCCTTTCCTGCCAAAGCAGCAATGCCGGGTCCTGGCTGCGGGGCGCCTTGTGTAATCCGGGCAGAATAACCGTGTCAAACTCCAGGCCCTTGGCCTTGTGAATTGTCATGATCTGCAAACGGGAATCAGCCCCTGCATCAGGCTGGGCAAACAAGTCGGCAACCCCCTGTTCAAAGGCTTCCATGTCCGCCACAAGACCGGCCCCGGCTCTGGCATCAACATAATCCAGATATACAGGCACGTCTGCAAGATGTTCGGGATTTGCCGCTGATGCCGGTCCTCCCAGAGCCAGCCAGGCCCCTTCAACCCGCCGCCTGAGACTTTGCCGGCCGCGCCTTTCCATGGCTGCATCCAGCAAGGGCCTGACCCGAAGAAGCCTCATGCCCCCGTCAATGCTCATGGCATCCACCCGCTGCTGCTCATGGATAAGTCTGCATACCGGGCTTTGATGATCGCTTCCTGCAAGAACATGCAGATCTTTTAAGGTCAATCCGCACCAGGGAGCCCGAAGCACGGCCAGCCAGGCAATCCGGTCCCCGGGATGATTCAGGGCCCGGGTGAGCGAAAGCAAATCCCGGATTACCGGCCGGTCTGCCAGAGAATCGATTTCCACGGCGGAAAACCGCAGTCCGGATTGCCGCAGGCAGGGCACTATTGCCCGGAGATGAGACCGGCTGCGCACCAGAATGCCAACGGTTTCATCCGGGTTAAAATCCAGGGCCTGTCCGGCGCATTGTGCCACATCCAGGGCTTCCTGCAGGTCGTGCCCTTCTTTTTGCTCCCGGGAAAATATCCGGGCATGGACCTGTACTGCTTGTAAATCCTGTTTCCCGGAGGCGGCATTAGCCGGCATGTACGGCACCGCCCCGGTATCCGGATCCGCACGGTCAGGCAGCACCCGGAAAAATGCGGAATTGACCCATTCCACTATGGCCGGTTCAGAACGAAAATTGGTTTTAAGCAGCAGTGGCTCCAGGGGAAGATGGGCATCTATGCCATGCTCCCATGCCGTTAAAAACAGCCCCACCTCGGCTTCCCTGAACCCGTAGATGGACTGCATGGGATCGCCCACCGCAAAAAAAGTCCTGCCCTCACCTGCAGTCCATCCGGCGGTCAGCTGGCGCATGAGGTCAAACTGGCTTATGGATGTGTCCTGAAATTCATCAATGAGAATGTGGGAAATACCGTAATCCAGGGACAGGGCCAGATCCGTGGGATCCTGGAAATTTCCAAGGGCTGCCCTTGCCCGGATGGAAATTTCAGCAAAATCGACTTTGCCGCTTTCCTGGAAAACCGCCTCCAGGTGTGCGGCGGTCAGCTTTAGCACTACAAACAATGCCCTGAGAAGCTCCCACTGGCCCTCGGTGTATCCGGGTGCAGGCAGGCCGCGCACCCCGTCAAGGAAAGGGGCCAAGTCCCGGTCTTCATCAAGGGCCGCTGTCAATTGTTGAAACCGGATTTTTTTTTCTTCAAGCAGGTGTTTTTGCCCGGCATCCCGAACCGAGGACGGGGCAGGAAAGCCGATGCTTTTGTTAACCGCCCTTCGCCACTGACCTTTTTTGGTCAGCAGCAGTTCGGCAACAGCCTGCCAGGCGGAAAGATCCAGGGTCCGGGTTCCGGGAAGGCCGGACAAATTCTCAGCCGCGCAAATAAGGGAATCCGGGGCTGCATGTTTTAAATTTTCGGCGGCAAACCTGCACAAATCAGCTGTATCGGCAATACAGGCAAGGGGAAACCTTGCATGCAGTTTTTCCAGGGCTTCGGTTATCACGCGCTGCATTGCCGCCTCCAGCATCTGCCTCAGGGCATCAGGGTCTTGTGTGCCTGCCACGTGGCGCAGCCATTGCTCCCGGCGGGGCAGCATAAGGGCCACAAGGCTTTCAACCGTTGACAGCTGGTTGTCCAGGTGCCGCACAAGGGTCTCCATGGCAACGGAGTAATCCTTTTGCCCTTCAAGTTCGGCAACTGCATTGCGGGCTGCCCTGGCATACATTTCAGAGGGCTCTTCGCAGACCTGCCCCGGTGCTCCGAAACCCGAGAGCACAGGCATCTGCCTGGTCAAACCGGCGCAAAAAGAATCGATTGTCATAATGCGCATACGGGCCGGGTCATGGCAGATCCCCCACCCCCGGGCCTTGTCACGACTTGCGGCCTTTCGGGCCCGCTCCCAGGTTGCGGCCTGATAATCCTGCTTTGGCCTCTGATCAGAAGCGGCCCCGGCCAGGGCTTCAAGGACCCTGTTTCGCATTTCTGCTGCAGCCTTGCGGGTAAAGGTTATGGCCAGAATTTCCTCTGGAAAATCCACCCGGCAAAGCAGTTCCAGGTATCGCTGGATAAGCAGCCCGGTTTTGCCGGAGCCTGC
>JAABTZ010000404.1 GCA_011389605.1 Desulfobacteraceae bacterium | reverse complement strand
CAGGTCCGCGTCATCCAAAATTATATTTGCCGATTTTCCCCCAAGCTCCAGGGTGACTTTCTTGACCGTGTCGGCACCCATTTTCATGATCTGACGGCCCACCTCGGTGCTTCCGGTAAAGGCGATCTTGTCCACCGACGGATGGGTGCAAAGTGTATTGCCCAGCTCCCCGCCCGGGCCTGCAATTATGTTGATCACCCCGTCCGGGATGCCCGCGGCTTTGGCTGCTTCAGCCAGTATAAGGGCACCCAGGGGCGTTGAAGTTGCGGGTTTTAGCACAATTGTGTTTCCCATGGCAATGGCCGGGGCGATTTTCCAGAAAGCCATGCTCAGCGGAAAATTCCAGGGGATAATGCCCACACACACTCCTATGGGCTCGCGCCGGATAAAGTCCCGGCCCGGGGCAAACACATTTCCGGCATAGGGGATTTCTTCCTCCCATGGAAAATGGTTGGCCGCATAATGGGCGAAGTTGCGCAGGATCTGGGTTCCCAGCATGCCCCAGTACTTGGCCAGCCGGATGATGTGTCCGGAATCCATGGCCTCGATAATGGCAAGCCGCAGGGCCTGCTGGCCGACCTGATCGGCAAATGCGTTTATTTTTTCCATGCGGGCCGCAGGTGTCAGCCCGCTCCAGACCCCGCTGTCAAAGGCATTTCTGGCCGCATCTATTGCGGCCTCGGCTTCGGCGGCGCCGGCTTTGGCCACTGTGGCAATAGCCCCACCCGTGCCCGGGTCAATGGACTCAAATGTCTGCCCGCCTGCAGCATCCACAAACTCGCCGTTGATAAAAAGCCTGTAATGGTCCATGTGATCCTCCTGGAGTTTTTTCAGGACATGCCTGAAAGTCTGTGGGAATTTTGAAAAGGTATAAGAACTCTGTTTTGGTTCTTAAGTATTTATCTCACAATTTGATGTCAGGTTCAAGCGGTTGTATGGTATACGTCCAAAGATTCTGACAAATACAGACCCTGTATATCTATAAAATGGAATTGCTTTTTTTGGCTATATCATGAATGACATTAGTCTTACGTGAAATTCTGAAAAATTGCGCATAACGCAGATATTGGACTTTTTACGCAGCCGTCATGAATGCTGGTTAAAAATAGGTTCTACGTTGTTTTAAGGGAGAAATGAGTTTTGAAAGAGCATCACATTCGCTCAGATTTCCGAATATCTCCAGTAGTTGCGGAATTTACAGATCCGGCAGCTGAGAAGGCTTACCGCAGCCGCAATACACGGCCCATGGTTCGCCAGGCCCGGTTTGGTGTAGGGTTATGGGGCATTTTACTGGTTCTTTTTATCTACTTCTTGGATGGACCGGGTTGTTTCTGATTTTCTTCTTAATGCCCAGGGAGCAGTTTCCATGGACTATTGCCATGGTAATGGCAATGCTTATTTCACAGTACGTGTTTATTCCAAACAGGGTGGAGGTTTCATGAGCAAGCCGAATCGATGGAATATGAAAAAAGGGCCGTGCACCAAACGGCAGGCCCTTTTTGTAACAAATTTTTTTACAATTTTTCCTGTTACCTTAATTTAGGTGTTTATTCTTTTTTGGCTGATTTGGCTTCTTCTTCTGCCCGCAGATTTTTGCGCAGCACTTTGCCAACAGCTGATTTAGGAATGGTTTCGCGAAATTCCACGACTTTGGGACGCTTGTAGGCTGCAAGCTTGTCTTTGCAAAATTCAATGATTTCTTCCTCAGTTGCCGACTCGCCGGGTTTGAGGGTTATAAATGCTTTGATGGTTTCACCCCGGTATTCGTCCGGAACGCCAATGGCTGCTGCTTCGGCCACCTTGGGATGGCGGTAGAGCACCTCGTCGATTTCTCTTGGATAGATGTTGTAGCCGGAGGCAATAATCATGTCCTTGGTCCGGTCCACGAGAAATACATAGCCGTCTTCGTCCTGAATGGCCACATCACCGGTATACAGCCACCCGTCTTTTAGCTGATTGGCAGTTTCTTCAGGATTTTCCCAGTATCCCGACATAACCTGGGGACCCTTGATAAGCAGTTCACCGCGCTCGCCCTGTTTGACCTCTGTTACACCGTCATTGGGGTCCACAATCCTGATATCGTTGTCCGGAACGGGAATGCCGATGCTGCCTGGCTTTTTTAGCCCCAGGTTGGGGTTGGCAATGCCCATTGCAGTGGTCTCACTCATTCCCCAACCTTCGCCAAAGCATATGTTTAAGGCCTTGGCCCGTTCAATCAGGCTCATCGGGCAGGGGGCGCCTCCGCTGTTTAACAGTCCGATTTTTTTGTCAAATTCCATGGACTCGGCCTTGGGGTGATTTAAAATGGCGCCAATCATTGTTGGGACCGCAGGGAAAAACTGAATCCTGGGGATGCTTTCAAGCATGCCCATTATTTCCTCGATGTCAAAGCGCGGCACCAGGATCATTGTGGCGCAGTTGAACATGGCCCAGTTAAGGACCACTATATCGCCGTACACATGGAAAAACGGAAGCATGGCAAGCACATTGCGCTGCTCCACTGGGGTGTTGTTGTTTAAATGGCTTCCCCAGAGGTTGGCGTGCATGGTGGCTGCCAGGATGTTGCGGTGGGTTAGCACCGCGCCCTTTGGAAGGCCGGTGGTGCCGCCGGTAAACTGGATCAGGCCGGGATCCTGAGGTGTCACTGTAACTCTTGGCGGTACAGTGCTGGTGCTGCTTTCCAAAAGACGGGAAAAATGATGCCAGCTTTCCTTAAGTCCCAGTTCTTCCGGGGTGCTGACCTCAAAGCCGTTTATGTAATCAGTGATTTTTGTGACTATGACGTTTTTGATCTCCACGTTTTCGCAAAGATTTCTGATATTGGGAAGTACCATATCAAAGGTAAACAGGGTGTTTAAACCGGTGTTTTCAGACAACCCCTTCAGCTCTTCGGCTGTGTACATGGGGTTTAAATTCACGACAATGGCGCCCAGGGACATGGCCCCGTAATATGCGATGACGTATTGGGGGCTGTTTGGCAGGTGAACGCCGACACGGTCTCCTTTCCTGACGCCCAGGCCGGAAAGGGCATTGGCCATTCGTACCACCTGGCGCCGCAGGTCGTTAAATGTTATTTCCGAGCCGTACAGGTTTAAAGCTGGTTTGTTGGGTACGATACTTGCCGCAATGTGGACAAGTTCATGAACCGGGATGCTTGGATAGCGGACAGTGGTGGGAACATTGTAGTCATAATTTTTGTGCCAGAACCGTGTCTCCATCTTTTTTAGAGCCTCCTGTTTTTTCATCCATGTTTGAGGGAACCGCAAAAAGTCCAATATCTGCGCTACGT
>JAABTZ010000403.1 GCA_011389605.1 Desulfobacteraceae bacterium | reverse complement strand
AGATCATCTCCCTGATAAGCCATGCCGCCGGAAGGGGAAGCCTGCCATCCTCCAACCGCCCCTTCGATATCAAGCAGCGGCAGAGCTGAAGCAGGGGCAGAAATAAAAAGCAGTAAAGCCGCCAGTGTCCGTAAAAAATTTTTTGTCCATATGTTTAGCATCATAACCTCCGTCTCAAGATGGGAAAATATCAGCATGCCGGGTGAATTACATAGCCAATTTTGTACTCTGATACACTGCTGTCCAAAACAATTTAAAAAATTGATGTACTGACTTACTAAAACCAACTGTTTCAAGCGGAAAAATCAGTTTTTCCGGTCCAAGGTTTCATTTTTTAGTACAGATGCTGTCCAAGACCTCGTAGCGTCGGTCAATGTCAAGAAAGTTGTCGCTTCTTCCTGCTTACTTGAATGCCAAAATCTCATAGCCATCGTCGGCTTGCACCGCTCCGGCGGGGCATGACTTCCACTACATTTTTGGGGTAATTCCGTTTCAGTCATGCCCCACCTCCGCTACTGCCGGGTCTGTCTTACATGTTAAAAGACTATTCTATGCGGCTTTTAAATTTATCCTGTCCTGTACCGGTTTTCCCGGATTCAGGCTTACTTCTTCACCCGGCTGCCAGTTACGGACATCCCCGGACCAGCGAGCTGGCGATTCCTTTTTCATTTGCTCATACAATTGCCGTCTTTGAGCCAGGATATCTATGCCTTCCCCCCGGTGTCGCTGGCAGGGGGTAACGAACTTTATTTCACTGTGCCGATGGATCTCGTTATACCACTCGGTAAAATCAGCCACCCACAGGCGGGCCTCTTCAACGCTGTCAAAAGGTCTCTGGGGATATACCGACTGATACTTCAGCGTTTTGAACAAAGCCTCAGAGTAAGGATTGTCGTTGCTGACCCCGGGCAGGCTAAAAGACGGGGCCACCCCGAGCTTCTGAAGGGTGGCCAGCATGGTGGCACCTTTCATGGGAGAACCGTTGTCAGAATGCAGCAGCAGATCATCTCCGGTTATGCCTTCGCGCAAATACGCCTTATAAAACAGGCCGGATGCATGCTCGCTGTCCTCGGTTTCAAAAACATCCCATCCCACAATTTTACGGCTGTAAATATCCACAATCATGTAGAGGTAAAAGAAAACTCCCAATATTGTGGAGCGCAAGTAGGTAATGTCCCAGCTCCACACTTGGTTGGGCCTGGTAGCAACAACTGCCTCCGGCTTTTGGTGTACCGGAAACTTTGCCTTGCCTCTGCGGGTCAGCTGGCCGGCTTGCTGAAGAACCCCGTAAAATGAAGATACAGAGGCAATATAAACTCCCTTGTCAGCCAAATCCGGCACGATCTGATTAGACGTCATGTATTCATATTCCGGTTGATTGCACACGGCAATGATCTCTTGTCTCTCGGAGTCAGTAGCTTATTTGCCGGCCTGCGGTTCTGGGCGGCTTGATACCGGCCGTCTTCACAGCGAGGATGCCTGCGCCAGCGCTGAAGGCTTCGTGCAGATATGCCGATTATTTCACAGGCCTTTTGCTGCCGGGCTCCGTTCATACAGGCCTCATCTACCAGGACAACAATTCTTTGCCGATCTGCAAGGGTTATTTTTCGTCCTCTGGATCCCCCCAGATCTGTTGGACTTTTTTTTTCAAAGCAAGAAGCGCTGCTGTCTCAGCCAGGGCCTTTTCCTTTTGCTGAAGCTCTTTTTCCAGGCCCTTGATCTGCTTGCTCTGTTTTTGGAGCTTGCTTTTATCCACCTTATCAGAGCCGGGATTATTGGCCTGCTGACACTGCTTTCTCCAGGCCCGGACCTGCTGAGGATAAAGCCCCTTTTTCCGGCAATATGCGCTTAGCTCGTGTTCGTTCATGGTGGCGGTCTCAAGCACGATTGCAAACTTGTCCTCGCTGCTAAGTCCGTTGCTTTTACCGGTAGCAGCATTTTTCTGCTTGCCGTGCGTTAACCGCCAGTAATACAAGGTGTTTTTAGGGATGCCGGTTTCTCGTGCCAGTTGCGAGGCACTCTCATTGTTGGGCGGTAGCATCCTTGCGATAATACTGTTTTTGAATTCCTCGGAGTATTTCTTCATAATTTCAAACATATCCCATCGCCCCAGGTGGTTCAAACAAAACCCTCATTGGGAGCGACAACTATCCTGACACAGGGGGGCATGGGCACATCCCAAAACCTGCAACATGGGCATTTTTTTGGCAAGTAAAGGCAATAATTTGCATTAAAGAAAAAAACAGGATAGAAAAATTAAAACAACAAAAAAGACCAGCATATGAAAGGAAGCTATTATGGACTCTGACCCAAAAGTTCTGATCAATCCGGCCGGAACCGAAGAAATTTATAAGAACCTGCAGTTTTCCCAGGCAGTCCGGGCCGGGAATATGGTATGGGTTTCCGGCCAGGTGGGCATTGACAAAAGCGGAAAGGCCGCTGAAGGCATTGAGGACCAGGCCCGGGCGGCGTTTGCAAATTTGAATCATGTGCTGTCAGAAGCCGGAGCCTCCATGGAAGACATCGTGGAAATTGTCTCCTATCATACCACCATGAAGGGAATGGGCAAATTTTTAAAGGTCAAGGCGGAATTTATAACGTCTGATTTTCCCGCCTGGACGGCCGTGGGGGTCACCGAACTGGTAATGCCCGAGCTTTTATGTGAAATCCGGGCCACGGCCGTTATCGGAAGCGGGAAGCCGAAGGCCTAAACTTGCTGGAACAGGCCGGAAAAATGGAGTCGTATTTTAAATCTGCCAACACGATCCTTTATTGCAGGCACTGGAACAAGACTGTGGCATTCTACCGGGAGCAGACCGGGGCTTGCGGCCAATTTCTCCAATGACTGGTTTGTGGAGTTTTGTCTAAGCGACCAGGCAAGGCTAAGCATTGCCTATGAACGCGGGGCTTCGGTAGAAAGCTGCAGCGGACGGGGTATTACCCTGGCCCTTGAAACCGAGGATATTGAATTGCTCTGGAATCAGATCAGGCAAAAAGGCCTTGCCCCCACACAGATCCGGGATCATGCCTGGGGGGCCAGGGTGTTTTATTTTTTTGATCCCGAGGGCCACCGCATTGAAATATGGCAGAACCGGCAGTAATTGACGCAGCCGGGTGCTTTTAGAAAAAGGAGTTGAATATGCAGGATTCTTTGCTATCCTTCCATCACGTACACCTGGTCAGCCATGATCCGGGTGCGGCCGCGGATTGGTATGCTGAAAAACTCGGCGGCCGGATAACAGCCCCCACCGAGGTGAAAGGCGCCCCCCAGATCATGGTTGGCTTCAAGGGG
>JAABTZ010000402.1 GCA_011389605.1 Desulfobacteraceae bacterium | reverse complement strand
TTCAGGCTCAAGATCCGAAATATCAAGTTCCGCACTCTCTGTTTCCAGATCTGATATGTCAAAGTCTGCTTCCTGTCCAAATTCGGAAAAATCAGTATCCCCTTCAAGATAGGCATGCCCGGAATCTTCACCGGTCTTGGCTTCCAGCTTGGAAATATCCATATCAGCTTCTATTTCCAAATCTGAAAAACTCAACTCCTGATCGTATTCAAGGTCCTGCATAAAAATCTGCTTGGAGTCGTCTGAGAAACTGTCTGCAAAGTCAAATTCAAAGGAATCTTGCTGTTGTTCCGCCGCCGGATCATGAGCTCCGGTAAAATCAGTCATTGCCTCACGGGTTGTATCAAAAAGCGATTCCTTGTCATCGTCAAGGGCATCAGATTCGTTTTCATGCATTTGCGCCCCGTCAAAGCCGGAGTCAAAGGATTTAGTTTCTGTGTCTGATTCTGTCTCAGATTCAAAATCTTCCGCAAAAAAAGCATCCAGCTGTTTTTCGGTTTCAGCAGCATCTGCCAGAAAAGTGGAGGTGCTGATATTTGAATAATCAGCCTCTGACAATCCGGTTTTAGTTTTATCTTTAAGGAATTTTTCAGGTTCCGGTTCCTGGATGGGGGAATATGCAATAAAGACGTGCTGGCATTTTGAACATCTAACCTTGGATCCTGACGTGCTGATCTGACTGGATTTGACTTTATAGCTTGTGCCGCAAGCCTCACAGGTGACGATCATTTTTTTCCTCGCTGGCTGAAAATTGTAAATGATATATTGCAGGCAGCTGCCTGTACTGCTCGGCGTAATCGAGTCCGTAGCCAACTAGAAATCCGTGGCTGACGCAATGGCATGAATAATCGGCCCGGCTGTCGGTCTGCCTTCGCTCCATCTTGTCAATACAGGCACAAACCCGGATACTTTTGGGTTGTCTGGATGCAAAACTGGAAATCAAACGCTTGATCGTCTGACCGGTGTCGAGAATATCCTCAACTATCAAAACGTGTTTATCTTTGATATCAGTGCGAAGTTGGCTGAGTATTTTTACATCACCTGAGGACTTGTCGCTGTTTGCGTAACTCGATGCACAAATAAAATCAATTTCAACCGGAATGTTTAAATTCCTTACAAGGTCGGCCATAAACACAAAAGCGCCTTTGAGTACCCCGATCAAGACCAGCTGCGATTCTTTATAATCGTCTGAAATCTGTTGCGCCAGGCGGGCAACTTTTTCCCGGATCTCTTCTTGACTGAGGATGGGTAGCAGTTCAGGCATCCGTATTTTTCCAAATAAAGGATTTTAGACCGCACCGTAAAAAGTCCAATATCTGCGTTACTCGCAATTCCCGAGGAGTTTCACGTATAGCTAGCTACCCTGCATTCTTTGAAATTGCGCAAGCCTTTATCTTGGGCATTTTACGACGCCATCTAAAATCCGACTTTTTACGAGAGCATCATTTACTGCTGCTGGAAAAATCAAACAGACATATTTGCCGCGCACATGTGCTTTGATGTGAAGTTTATGCAAAAGATTTGCTTTTGTCAATAAAATTGCCGTATTTCCAGCAATTCCCGGTGAGGGGTAAAAGTCGCTTCTGGATAATGGGGCTGGCAGTAAGAGGTTTGTAAAGCTGCCGCAGACATTGACAACCGTGGAGTTATTATAATTCACGGGACAAGCCCTATAAACCGGTTTCCGCCAGGGCCTCTACAAGTTCTTTTTGTTTTTTGGTCAATTTTGCAGGCATTTTAACATTTATTACCACGTACATGTCACCGTTGCCGCTACCCCTCATATGGGGAATTCCCTGGCCGGGAAGCCGCAGCCTGCTTTTTGAAGGCGTGCCGGGCGGCACTTTCATGCTAAGCTGGCGGCCATCAACCGTGGGCACCTTGATTGTTGTGCCAAGCAGTGCCTCCGAAGGCCTGATCTCACGGTTGACGTAAAGATCATATCCTTCAGGAGCAAAAACCGGATCCTTAACCAGTTTGGAACGTATATAAAGATTCCCCGCCTGACCGCCGTACGGACTAGGCTCGCCCCGTCCTGCCAGGCGAACCTTTTTGCCTTCTATAAGCCCTTTTGGAATTTTAACAGTAAGTGATTCGATTTTTCCCGAAGGCGTCTGCAGGGACACTGTTTTGGAAACCCCGGATGCTATTTCCTGAAGCGTTAAGGGCAATTCGGTTTCAACATCACGCCCCCTGGCCTGAACACCTGCCTGCTGACGCCCTCCGGCGGCATTGCCTTGGCCGAACATGCTTTCCGGATCAAAGGAAAATCGCGATTTTTTGCCGCTTTTGCCCCGGCCGCCGCCGAAAGAGAAAAACGAAGCTCCCCCGAAGCCGAACTCCTTGAGGATATCGCCTAGATCCACATCCCGGAAAATATCTTCCTGGCTGTAGCGCTGCCGGAAATCCTCGTCCCCGTAAGTATCATACTGCTTGCGCTTTTCCGGATCACTTAGCACGGCATAGGCCTCGCTTATTTCCTTGAACCGCTCCTCGTTTTCCTTGGATCCCGATGAGTGGTCAGGATGATACTTCATGGCCAGCTTCCGGTAGGCCTTTTTGATATCCTCCTGGGATGCGGCTTTGTCCACACCAAGCGCTTTGTAGTAATCTTTCTGGGCCATATCTGCATCCCCGCAATTGTTTTATTTTAAAATCAAATTTGATGGCACCGTAAAAGTCCAATATCTGCGTTACGCGCGATTTCTGAAGAATTTCACGTACGGTTAAGTACGCTGCATTCTTCGAAATCGCGCAAGCCTTGATCTTGAACTTTTTACGGTGCCATCTGAAAACCGACTTTTAAGAGTTCATCAATTTTAACGGAACCTTCAAGCAGCAAAAAAATAACTTCTTGATTTTACATAACACTTAATCACTTAACACTGCCCGTAAAAAAGACTTTTTACAGGCCCATCATTCTTTAAGGTCTAAAATAATTCAGATCCAAATGATGTCAAGGCCGGCTAAGCATAGAACCGTCCGAAAAATTTATAAATTCATACTATTCCACTGGTTTTGCAGCTCCATGGCGGCCGGCCCTGGCCTTTAAGGCCACCATGATAACCGACATAGCCGCAGGGGTAATTCCGTCTATGCGGGATGCCTGTCCCAGAGAAACAGGCCGGATCCTTGAAAGTTTTTCTCTCAGTTCGTTTGACAGACCATGTACGGTTGAAAAATCAAAGTTCTTTGGTATGACAGCGGTTTCGAAGTGTTTGAATTTTTCGATTTCTTTTAGCTGCTTGCGGATATAGCCCTCGTACTTGATCTCAATTTCCACCTGCCTGACAACCCGCT
>JAABTZ010000401.1 GCA_011389605.1 Desulfobacteraceae bacterium | reverse complement strand
GGGCTATTATGACGTGGATCAGGAATTTGTGGGCGGCCCGGGCCTGGACGGCACCATTGGCAGCGATTGGGATGATGATTCCGGTACGCTTCTGGCTCTTGGCTCAAACAGCAATTTTACTGCCAGGGCCATGGTTTCGGAAAAATTTTACGGTGTTATTCAGCTTGGCTTCAGGGACACCACCCGCGCCAATACCAATAACGATGATGATTACCTCCGGCTTGCCTATGGTGTTTGGAATTTTGGTTCCGGCAAGCTCACCGTTGGTAAGGACTACACACCGGGCACCTACCTGGGCTACTCCAAAATGAATGCCGATATTGCCGACTCTGCCGATGCAAACATGCTGGTGGCAGGTCTTCCCTACATTGGCCGTCAGGCACAGGTGAAGCTGTCTTTTGGCGATCTCGACATTGCCCTGATTGAGCAGCACAAGGATGCCAATAATTACGGCGGGGATGTTGATTTTGTTCTGCCGCGCATCGAGGCAGCCTACGTGTTCCGTACCGAACTGGTCAACATCCGTCCCGTTCTCGGTTACCAGTCCTATGACATTGAGTTTGACGGTGCAAGCGATGAGACCATTGACAGCTACCTGGTCGGCATTGGCGCCAGTTTCGATCTGAAGCCTGCTTATCTCAAGGCTACTGCTTCCTATATTCAGAACTCTGCCAACTACGGCCAGAGCAATGTTGGCGTCATTGCATTCAGGGAAGCCGTTATTGACGCAACCGGCGATGTTAATGATTCCGACTTTATGCAGGCAACCCTGGTAGGCGGTTTCAAGGTCAACCAGATGCTCAATATCGAAGGCGGCATCGGCTACATGAATTCCGAAGTTGACATGGGCCCGGGCGTTACCGGAGAGCAGACTGCAATGGTATATTACCTGCAGGGCTGGATGTCACTTTCCAAGAATATGCACATCATCCCGGAAATCGGAGTGCTGGATCGCGATGAGCTGGAAGTCAAAATTGATGGCGTTGGCACCAATAAAACCGACATGGGCAAGCTCACCTACTTTGATCTCAACTTCCGGGTTGAGTTCTAAGTCATTGTCCGCATGGAAAGACTGTTAAAATAAAAAAGCCGGGGCCATGGCCCCGGCTTTTTTTTATTGTTTTTGCTGCACCTTAACTGAGCGATTTTCAAATTTTTTTACTTTCCAAAAAAACTTTTCTTTTTTCTGCCCTTGCCGGTGTTTTCGGTCCTTTTGCCGTAGGTTTTTTTCTCGTTTGATCTGCTTGGTCCTGCAGTGTCGATCCTGCGCCTTCTCGGGGCTCTTTCTGCCTGGTCAGCAGCCCTGGCCCCGGGCCCGGCATAGGCTTTAGACTTTCCCGTATCCCTTGAGATTTTCAGCTGTTGTCCGGACACATACACGCCCTGGAGGTGCTTGAAAGTTTCAGCCGGCATATCTGCCGGAAGATCCACAAGGGCAAATTCATCATAAATATCAATTTTGCCGATGCTTTGCGCATCAAGTCCGGTCTCGTTGGCAATGGCGCCAACTATGTTGCCGGGCTTGACCCCGTGGCGCAGGCCCACCTCTATGCGGAATCTCTCCGTTTTTGCCTCAGGGCCCGGGCGTTTTTTCCTGCCTGCTGCAGATGATTTGGGTTTTTCCGCGGTTTTATCAAATCCGGGCTTTGGCGGCTCTGCCATTTTAGGCAAAAGAAGAGGGGTTTCACCCTGGACGATTTTGGCAAGGGCCGCTGCAATATCCATTGCCGGCACATCGTGTTCCTGGCGGTACTGGTCCACCAGATCCCGGAAAAAAGCCAGGTCATTTGTAGCCAGTGTGTCTGTTATGGACTGTTTGAACCGGGCGACTCTCTGGTCATTTATCATCTCCGTTGTTGGCAGTTCCAGCAGTTCGATCTGCTGGCGGGTTACATTTTCAATGGCCCGAAGCATGCGCCGCTCCCTGGGTGTAACAAAAACTATGGCCTCCCCGCTTCTGCCCGCCCGGCCGGTGCGGCCGATTCGGTGAACGTATGCTTCCGGGTCATAAGGGACGTCATAATTGATTACGTGGCTGATCCGCTCAACATCCAGACCCCGGGCTGCCACGTCTGTTGCCACCAGGATGTCGAGTCTACCTGCCTTAAGCCTTGAAATGGTCTGTTCGCGAAGATTCTGAGAAATCTCACCGTTTAGGGCCGCGCACAAATACCCCCGGGCCTCAAGCCGCCGGGCCAGTTCCAGTGTTGCAGTCCGGGTGCGCACGAAAATAATGATCCCGTCAAAGGGCTCTGCCTCCAGAATCCGGGTCAGGGCGTCGAGCTTGTTTTTCTCCCCCACGATCCAGTAGCGCTGACGGGTTGCGGCAACTGTCATGGTCCGGGCTTTTATGGTTATCTGTTCGGGTGTGCGCATGTGCTTTTGGGCAATTTTCCGGATGGCTGCCGGCATGGTGGCTGAAAACAGTGCAATCTGACGCCCGGGCGGGGTCTGGCCCAGTATCCATTCCACATCGTCTATAAATCCCATGCGAAGCATTTCATCGGCTTCGTCCAATACCAGGGTGGTTATGGCATCAAGCTTTAATGATTTTCTCCGCATGTGATCCATGACCCGGCCAGGGGTGCCCACCACCACGTGTACACCCTGTTTTAATCGTTTGAGCTGGCCCCCGTAGTCCTGTCCGCCGTAAATTGGCAGGACCCGGAAATCCTTTAAATGGGCTGCATACTGGTGAAAGGACTCGGAAACCTGGATGGCAAGCTCCCGGGTGGGGGTCAGTACAAGGGTCTGGACAACAGTATTTTTAAGATCAATGTTTGCCAGGATAGGCAGGGCGAATGCCGCGGTTTTTCCCGTACCGGTCTGGGCCTGGCCGATGACGTCCTTTTTTGCCATCATGGGCGGGATTGTTAAGGCCTGGATCGGGGTTGGCATTTCATAGCCTGCATCCTTAACTGCACCAATCAGTGAGATCGGAAGATTAAGGCTTGAAAAATCTGGCATCGTGGTAGTTTCATTTTTATTTGACATATATTTTCTCTTTTTTTGTAAATTCGTTTGATGGCGTCGTAAAAAGTCCGATATCTGCGTTACGCGTGATTTCTGAAGAATTTCACGTACGGATAAGTACGCTGCATTTTTCGAAAGCGCGCAAGCCTTGATCTTGAACTTTTTACGGCACTATTTCAAAATCGACTTTTTACGAGCGCATCCTGCTTGATGGCGTCGTAAAAAGCTGTTTAAACAGCCCGGCTTTGATTTTCAGGATAAAACCATGGGATCAA
Source organism: Desulfobacteraceae bacterium (assembly GCA_011389605.1). GTDB lineage: Bacteria > Desulfobacterota > Desulfobacteria > Desulfobacterales > Desulfosalsimonadaceae > Desulfosalsimonas. The sequence goes on along the minus strand of JAABTZ010000401.1, from coordinate 57 downwards.
AGTAAAGGGGGTGGTAAAGCAGGCATTTTTGGTTCATATACACCCGACTGCCCGGAA
>JAABTZ010000400.1 GCA_011389605.1 Desulfobacteraceae bacterium | reverse complement strand
ACAAGATGGAGGTAAAAAGCTTGCATGGGATTATTAATATCTTAAAAAATCTAAAAAATTTTCAACCTGAAAATATCGCTATCGTAAACTCGATTGGAAACAGGGATTTAAAAACCAGCCAAAATCATCGTCAAAAAAGCGGCCACCCTGGTCGCTAGGCGTACCTGTGCGATATCGGGGCGAGGCCCAAGCAAACAGACATCCTGCTGGCGGTTTGATTTAAAAGCCGCCGGTAATTTTTAATCGGTCCTTTTATTTTTTCTTGCGATAGCTGTCTCCCTCCATGATAAGAATCTCAGAGTTGTGTACGAGGCGGTCGGCAATCGCCGTGGCGACAGTTGTTCCGTCAAAAATGTCTCCCCATTTGGCAAACGGTAGATTGGTCGTTATGATTGTAGACGCTTTTTCGTGCCGGTTGCTGATGACCTGGAAGAACAGATTTGAGCCTTGCTTGCCCAGCGGAAGATAACCGATCTCGTCACAGACCAGGAGATCCGGTGATTGATAATATTTCAACTGCTTCAACAGCGTGTAGTCGGCTTCGGCGGCGATGAGTTGATTGATCATGTCCATGGCAGATGTGAACAGGGTTTTAACGCCTACCTGGGTCGCCGCATAAGCAAGGCACTTGGATAAAAACGTCTTTCCCGTGCCTGGATTGCCGATCAGGATGATGTCTTTACGATCTTGAATAAAAGTGAGGTCCATCAGGCTCAGTATCCGGGCTTTTTCCTTTTTCCGGGATAAGTGATGGGAGAAGTCAAAGGCATCAATGGTCGTTTTCTCGTTCAGCCTGGATTGCTTGAACCGCAGGGCGATTCGGGCTTTTTCCCGACAACCGAGCTCAATATCCAGCAGGCGATCAATGGCCTGAAGGGCTGATAAATTGTCGCGGGTGCTCTGATCTATAATATCCGGCAGGCTTTCCGCACAGTTTTTCAATCGCAGGGCCTTGAATTTTTCAACTATCTTTTCCATTTTTCTTCCTCCTTTGAACGGCGATGGCATCATATTCCGCCAGATTGGGCCTGGGCAGCCTGATGTTGTTGAGATCCTCGTTTTTCAAGCACACGGGTCGATGACGCACCGTTGGAGTCATTTCCTGATAGAGAATGTTCTGGATATAGGCAAATCCGTAAAGTTTATGGGCCAGGGCTTTTTTCAAAGCATATATCAAGGAGGCGGCGCCATACTCTTCGCTGAGTGCCAGGAGGCGCTCCACGGTCTTTTTCAACGGCTGGGCGGCATCTGCAAGCTTCTCCAGGTAATCCACGGCTTCCTGACCCAGCGACATAAAAATCATGATCTGCCTGTCCAGAAGTACTTTCTTTCTGAGTTTTTTCACCTGTTCGCTGTGAGACGGCAGTTCCAGTCGCTGCTTTTTTCTCCAACTTCGGGGATGGACCGCCACCTGCTTATCCTTGTAGTAGGCGGTTATGGTACGACTGTCCGCTTTGACCGTGACATTTTTGCCGACAAGTCCGGGCGGCACCGTATATATGTTGGCATCAAAACGCACGCCAAAATCCTTGTACACCTTAAGTGTTTCCGTTTCCCGGAAGTCTGATAACGGATCGGGCAAAGGTTTCAATGCTTCCCGGACAAGTCTTTCAGCCGGCTTTTCTCCGGTAGTCTGGTGTATCCTCTGGTTGGCCGTGGTGTCGAGCCAGCTCAGGATCTGATGGTTGACATCGTCCAGATCGGTAAAGGTTCTAAGCGGCCAGAAATTGTTGCGTAAATATTTTATGCTGTTTTCAATTTTTCCTTTTTCATGGGGTGCCCTGACATTGCAGGCGATCGGGGTAATGCCAAAGGGACGCAAAAAATCCAGAAAAGCCTCATTAAAGCGGACCATGGCGCCGACCCTTTCCGTTACCGCCGTCAACATGTTATCCACCACAATTTCTCCGGGCGCTCCCCCAAGATAAAGAAAGGCCTCCACCAGGCACCGGTGGAGGGTGGCCTGATTCTGGCTATGAGTAAAAGCGACATACAGCATTCTACTGTGGGCTTCGATGATCGCCAAAGCGTATAACTTGCGGGTGCTGTCGTCATACCGCAGACTCCCGAAGTGGCCCCAGTCGATCTGCATTTGTTTTCCCGGCCTGGATTCAAAACGGACAAAGGCCTGTTTCTGTATGGTCTCAAGCCTGATCTCTCTGAGGTAGTCACGGACAATGGTGATTTCTCCATCAAAGCCGTTCTCTTTGATCTTCCTCAGCACCACCGGCGTTTTTACCCGGGGATATTGCTCCACCATCTCTTTAATATGCCCCCGGAAGGGATCAAGCTTTGAAGAACGCCGGTTGGAGTAGTTGCCGATGCTATCCGGATGGTCGATATATTTTGTGACCGTCCCCCTGTCCAGGTTCAAGCACGCCGCAATCTGCCGTTTGGAAAACCCCATAGCGTTGAGGCGGTGAATTTCAAAAACGGTCCGTTTGTTTATCATTGATCACACCTCCTGTTATTGATGTGCGTGGGCCGGCAGGGAAAGAACCTGGAAGAGGACGCCGTCATGAACAATAAGATCCTTATGGATCAAACCGGTGCGGGCAAAAATATAAGCCTCATCCGTAAGCCCCAGAACAGACCGGATCGTCTTGTCACCATAAAATGAAAGCCCGTTTTTATCGGCGGCCAGCACCAGAAAAACATAAAGCGCCAATTCATGACGGCTCAATGACTGTAAAAAGCCGTCGGTCAAAAACCGATGGGGAACAAAGGCAAAGCCATTGCCCGGACAACGAACGCGGTCAGGTTTTAATATTTTTTTTCTGATCATGGCGTTCTCCTTATGGGTTAAGTTTTTTGTCCTGTTTAATATGGAAGTCACGCCCTTGTCCTCGCGTCCATCTTTGCAATCACCGGTAACTGCTTGGTATTGAAGCAATAAAAATTTTTACCGCGTCCATCTTTGCAACCATCGGAACAAGCCAGTATTGCCCGGAGAGTCTGTCCGGCCTGGATTTTCTCGCGTCCATCTTTGCAATAACGACGGTTTTATTCGACTCCGGACAGGCCCGGATGCGCTTTTTCATATTTCTGATTTTCTGAAGAGATCGATTCCGGGCGGCCTGTTCCGGGTGCTCCCGGCGATAATTTTTCCAGTACCCCGGATTGTTCTGAAGCCATTTCTTCTGCGCCAGCCGCTGCTCTTCCCGATAATCCGGGTCCGTGGCCAGCTTTTCCTTCTGCCACAATCTTTTTCTGACACGTTGGCAATCAGAATTAGAGCAGAATTGCTGGGATTTGTTTCTCAGGACAAAAAAAGTACTGCATGCCAAGCAAGGCACAGAATCCATATGCTCCTCCAAAAGGCCCCATAGCCTGAAT
>JAABTZ010000399.1 GCA_011389605.1 Desulfobacteraceae bacterium | reverse complement strand
AAAAATGCTTTCGGAGATAAATCAACCATGAAAAATCAACAGATCCAACCCGCGGTTTCCCGGCCGGATATGGCCATTGTGGAAGCCTACAAATACAAAATTTACAAGCCAATCCAGCTTATTGTGCTTGGAGGCGCAAGCCATCCGGCCACAAAGCGTCTGGAGCAGTTTTGTGATCAGATCCATGCCCATCTGCCGTCTGTGACAATAAAAAAAGAAACAGGCGAGGATGATCAAAGACCCGCCATTTTCATCCCTCCCAATATACGGTTTTCCGTTGTTCCTGAAGGAAAACTTCTGGAATTGTTTCTGATGTGCGCAGCCGGCACGGTCCCCATGGAAGAAGGCGAGGCAGGAATTCCTGCAGCAGATGTCCAAAACCGCATCCAGATGCCCGGGGTTGTTCGCATTTATGTCTCAACGGCATGCCCCCATTGCCCGGGCGCGCTTGCCCGCTGGCTTTACATGGCAGCCTGGGCTCCGGACCGCGTGGAGGTAAGAATCATTGATGCAGCAATTTTTACCGAATCGGCGGCAGCCGATAATGTTAAGTCCGTACCTGCAGCCATCCTGGATGACCGCTTCCGGTGGACAGGGGTGGTATCTGTTGCAGAACTGCTCGATGTTTTTGAAAATCGAAATCCTGCGGATCTGAGCGCTGAGACCTTAAAAAAAATCATTTCCGAAGGCGATGCACAAGCCCTTGCCAATCTTATGGCCGAATCTGAAACGTTGATTCCGGGTTTTCTGGATCTGCTGGCTCATCCCAAATGGCCCACGCGCCTTGGAGCCATGGTGGCTTTTGAGTATCTTGCTGAAATTTCACCCGATTTAGCCCGCCTGGCCATTGATGAAATGTGGCAACGGTTTCCCGGGGTTGAAGACGCAATAAAGGGAGATATAATTCATCTTTTCGGGGTGTTAAACAGCAGACAATTGGTTGACCGGCTTAAATCCGTTATAAGCGGTGATTATGCAGAGGCTGTGCGGGAAACCGCAAGGGAAGTTCTGGAAGACCTGGAATAAAAAACATTATTTTATAAGGACCCTGGGGTAAGCCGGAAGCTGTGTATGCTGCTGAACTGGTCAGGCCGCACAAATTCCCCCGCAGATGCTTTTCTTATAAAATAGCACCTGCGGGGGTCCCGGATCAAAATGATTTTGTTTTCTACTTTTCCTTTTCCTGCTGGCTGCGCAGTTCCTCAATGACTTTCTGGGAGATCTGGGCCGGCACTTCATCGTAATGGGAAAATTTCATGGTAAACATGCCGCGGCCGCCGGTCATGGAGCGCAGGTCCGGCGCATAGGTAAGCACTTCTGCCTGAGGCACCAGGGCGCGAACCACCTGGTTTTTACCCCGGCTTTCCATGCCAAGCACCCGGCCCCGGCGTGAATTTAAATCACCCATGATATCTCCCATAAACTCTTCAGGGGTAATCACTTCCATTTCCATGATGGGTTCAAGAAGAACTGGGTCGGCCTGTTCCATGGCCTTTTTAAATGCCAGGGAGCCGGCTATCTTAAAGGCCATTTCCGAGGAATCCACGGAATGGTAGGAACCGTCCACAACAGTTGCCTGAAAGTCAATGCAAGGATATCCGGCCAGCACTCCTTTCTGGCATGCTTCGGCAATACCCTTGTCCACCGCGGGAATATAGGTCTTGGGAATCACCCCGCCCACGATCTTGTCCACAAACTGGTAGCCTGAACTTCTTTCCAGGGGTTCGAATTCCACCCAGCAGTCTCCGTACTGGCCGTGGCCGCCGGACTGCTTCTTGTGCCGGCCCTGGATCCGAACTTTTTTCCTGAAAGTTTCCTTGTAGGGAACTTTGGGAATATTTAAGTTTACTTCAACGTTATATTTACGTCTCAGCTTTTCAACCGTGGTTTCAATATGCACCTGGCCCTGACCTGTAAGAAGGGTCTGGCGGGTTTCCTCGTTTCGCTCCAGCCTAAGGCCCGGATCTTCTTCTATAAGCTTGGTCAAAGAAGAATAGATTTTATCCTCATCGCCCTTGGACCGGGGTGCTATGGCAAAGGAGACCACTCCGAGCAGCGGCTCTGCTGCCTTGTATTCAATGGGCTTGTCAGGATCGCACAGGGTATTTCCTGTAACGGTTTCCTTGAGCTTGGCCACGGCTACAATATCGCCGGGTCCGGCACCCTGCACGGGTTTTTGTTCTTTTCCATGGACCTGGAGAAGCTGATTGTAACGTTCCTTGGTATCCTTGGTGGCATTGAAAAACGTGCCGTCTGAACCAAGTTTTCCGGAAAAGACTCTGAAGATGGTCAGGCGTCCGGCATAGGGGTCTGCCACGGTCTTAAACACCAGAGCGGAAAAAGGCGCGTCAGGGGAAGGATCACGGCTCTCTTCGTTTTCAGTGCCCGGGGCAAGCCCGGTTTTAGGCCCGCGATCAACAGGAGAGGGCAGCGCATTTACCATAGCCCCGGCAACCAGATCCACACCGATATTCATGGTGGCAGATCCGCAAAGCACAGGGACAAATATTTTTTCAAGGGTGCCTTTTCTCAGGGCACCGATGATTTCCTCGTCTGAGAGGGTTTCGCCTTCCAGATATTTTTCCACGAGCTGATCATCTGCTTCGGCGATATTTTCAATAAGGTTTTCACGCTCGGCCTCAACGGTTTCCTGCATGTCGGCGGGAATATCAATGGCCTTTGCCTTGCCGTCTTCATACACATAGGCCTTCATGTTAACCAGATCAACCACGCCCTTGAATTCAGCCTCCTGGCCAATGGGCAGCTGCAGGATAATGGGCTTGGGAGAAAAGATTTCCACCGTGTCGCTAACAGCCTTGAAAAAGTCAGCCCTTTCCCGGTCGACCTTGTTTATAAAAATGATTCGGGGAAGGTCAAACTCATCGGCAAACTCCCAGGCCTGCTCGGACTGGACCTTTATGCCGTCAACCGCGTCAATAACCACAACGACCCCGTCAGCGGCCTGCATGCAAAGCCGTGTATCGGAAAAAAAATTCTGATCACCCGGCGTGTCAATCAGATTCACCTGGCGCTGTTTCCAGGCAAAAGAGTGAAATGCCGTTGAAATGCTGCTGCGCCGCTTGAGTTCTTCGGGCTCAAAGTCCATGACGGCATTGCCAGCATCCACGCTGCCGAAACGCTTGGTAACACCGGCACTGTGCAGGAGGGCTTCGGCCAGAGATGTCTTACCGGATCCGCCGTGTCCGATTAGGGCGATGTTTCTCAGATTTTCTGTCATAAGACTTCTAACTCCTCTCTATTCTGCTGGATTTACATGCGGAACGGATAATATTTCGGTCCATTTTATTTATCTGTTTGCCCGGAAAAAATCAACCTTA
>JAABTZ010000398.1 GCA_011389605.1 Desulfobacteraceae bacterium | reverse complement strand
GCCGAAACCTTTCGTACCCCGGTGATTCTGCTGTTCGACGAGGTGACCGGCCATATGCGCGAAAAGGTTGTTATACCCGAGCCCGGGGAAATCACCCTGGTCGAGCGCCTCAAAACCATGGTTGAAAGCGGTGTGGACTATCATCCCTACCTGCCCAGGGAAGACGGCCGGCTGCCCATGTCGGATTTCGGGGGCGTTCACCGGTACAATGTCACCGGTCTTTACCATGACATGTGGGGATTTCCTTCTGATGACCCCAAAATCGTCTACGGCTTAATCCGGCATCTCATGGACAAGATCCAGAACTATGCCGGCAGCATGACATATTTTCGTCAGTATTATACAGAAGATGCCCACACGATTATGATTTCTTACGGAGCTGCGGCCCGTTCGGCCCGGCACCTTGTGGAAAACAGGCGAAAGCGGGGTGAGAAACTGGGATTGCTTGAGCTCCAGACCCTGTGGCCTTTTCCCGGTGACATCGTGCGCGGGATTTGCAAAAATGCTGATTTCATAGTGGTGGTGGAGTTAAATACCGGCCAGGTCATCCGCGAAGTCAAACTGGCCATTGACCGGCCCGAGCGGGTGTATCTGGCCAACCGTATAGACGGCCAGCTGATCTCACCCACCGATATTCAGAACATACTTCGGCTGCTGCACGGAAAAGGCGTATAAGAGAAAGGAAACCTTTTGATGGCTGTCAAAGACTACATCCGCGAGCGGTTTTTCCCCCACATGTGGTGCCCAGGCTGCGGCCACGGCGTGGTTTTAAACGCCCTTATCCGGGCCGTGGAGTCGCTGGGCATGAGCAAAAACGAGATCGTAATGGTCTCCGGGATAGGGTGTTCTGCAAGGATTTCAGGATATGTGGATTTTCATTCCATGCACACCATCCACGGCAGGGCTCTGGCCTTTGCTACAGGGATAAAGATGAGCCGGCCTGAGCTAAACGTAATTGTTCCCATGGGAGACGGCGATGCCCTTGCCATCGGCGGCAACCATTTTCTGCACGCGGCCCGGCGCAACATTGAAATGACGGCCATTATCATGAACAATCGCATTTACGGCATGACAGGCGGCCAGTATTCGCCCCTTTCCGGGTATGCTGCCGCGGCATCCACGGCGCCCTATGGCAATATCGATCACGGATTTGATATAATGGAGCTTGCCTCATCTGCCGGGGCCACGTTTGCGGCACGGACCACAACCTATCATGTACGGGAGCTTTCAGGATTCATCCGGCAGGCCATTTTGCACGAGGGTTTCTCCGTGCTCGAGGTGCTCACCCAGTGCCCCACTTATTTCGGCCGGTACAACCGGGCAGGTGATGCGGTGGAAATGATGGAAACCTATAAAAGCGGCACAGTGCCCATTGGGTCTGAAAAAAAGCAGCAGAACCCGGATTTAATCGAGCGGGGTATTTTTGTTAAAAAAGAGCTGCCCGAATACTGCCGGGAGTATGAAAATATCATCGAAAAAAACCAAGAAATGCAGACTTAAAAAGAAGGCATAAATGGAAAAGTGCAGGCTGGTGTTTTCCGGTTCAGGCGGCCAGGGAATAATTACCGCAGCGATCCTGCTGGCAGAAGCCGCAGTTCTTCATGAAGGGCTAAACGCGGTCCAGTCCCAGAGCTACGGCGCCCAGGCCAGGGGAGGGGCTGCAAGAAGCGATGTTATAATCTGGGACCAGCCGATTTTCTATCCAAAGGTGATCCAGCCAAATGTCCTGGTCTGCCTGACCCAGACCGCATATAACAAATATCATGCAACCATCCGCCCCGGGGGCAGGCTTGTCATTGATTCCGAGCTGGTGAAAGCCGACCGGAGCGCTGAAGCCCGCCTGATAAGTCTGCCGCTTCAGGATACAGTAAAACAACAACTGGGCGATATACGGGGGTTAAATATATGCATGCTCGGTGCAGTGGCTGCCGTTACACGCATTGTTTCCACCCAGTCGCTTGAAGCGGCTGTAACAGGGCGCTTTGACCAAAGGTTTAAGGAAGCCAATCTAAAGGCCCTGCGCCTGGGAGTGGAGCTTGGGACGAATTGATTTTATTGCCGCTAAATGCTCAATTTAGGTGTGTGTTTGTTTCATACATAAGAAGGCGGGTCAACCTCATATATTACGTTTTTAATGTCAGGAATTTCTGAGATGGCCGCAGAGATTTCATCTGATACTTCCTGCTTTATCTTCTCTTTGAGATAATCCTCGGTATTGGGGTTTGTGGCACTTGTTTTGCGGATATCATGGGTGACTGCACGGATGTTGACATGGCCGTTGTTTGCTTTTACCGCAACCTTAATAAGATCCGCCCGGCAGAAACTTTCAATTGAAGCCTTGACCCGGGTGCTGAGTGCAAGATCGATTACTGCCTGTCTGGATTGGGAGGTGGCCTGGAAAGTTTCCTTTTTTGCGGCGTGGCAGATCAGCTCAGATGCTTCTTTTATATTCATACGTTTGATGTTAACCGTCACATCATAATATTTTGGGTCCGTGATGTCGATCTTGTATAGATAATGGGCCCAGCGTGCCCGGATGGTGTCTTCTTCGTTAATATGCTTGATTGCCTCTTTGTCGCTTATTTTTTTGCTCTGCTGCATGAACTCGATTCGGTCTGAGAAATCTGCAATTATCCGCACGTTTAACACGTGGGAAATATCAGGCAGTAAAATATGTGAACCATGCCCATGGTAAATCATATTGTCATTTTTTGCGTGCTGAAGCAAAACAGCCTGTATGTATGACAGGTATTTTTCCCTGCCCCTGGTCAATCGTTCAAGCACGGAAGGGGCGTAATGTATCGACTGAATCAATTCCTTTTCCGGCACATTGTAGAGCTGATTTGCCTCCTCTATAATGGTCTCCCGGCTCAGAACCTTGTAGTTTAAAATTTCCGCCGTTTTTTCGGCAACTTCTTTTCCATGGCTGAAGCAACCGCGGGAAATTGTTATGATGCTCATGATAGGCTCTCCCTGTTCTTGAAAAAAATGTTGACTGTTAAAATTTTTGAAAGGGATATGTAAAGATGTTTGAGATTAATACCAAATAGTTATGGCTATTTTTGAAGGAATGTTAAATTCTATAACCAGAAATGTCTTAAATGTAAAGTTATAATTTTAGTATTCTATAAACCTTGGCGGGCCTGAAATAGAATCTTATCAACAGTGGCTTATAGACCATAATGATATGAGCTTTCTATATATGAAAGAAGGATGTGCCCAACAAATCGCTAAACTCGGATTGCCAAAAGCAGCGCCGCTTCGCTCTGCAGCTTTTGGCAACCAGTTAGCTCAAACGTTCGAAGATTCAGGAAGTTCTTCATTGCGAAATATTTAAGGATCGGCTATC
>JAABTZ010000042.1 GCA_011389605.1 Desulfobacteraceae bacterium | reverse complement strand
ATGCTTTGTTATGATTTTTTTCTGTCTGACAAAAATGCATTAAAACCAGCCAGGTTCAACAGGATCCGGCACAGGCCGGATACAGGGAGGGAAGTTTCGTGTTATCCAGGGTGATTACCGGATCTGTAATCGGTGTCAACGGTCTGCTTATGGAGGTGGAAGTCGACATTGCCCGGGGTCTTCCGGCATTTGCCACAGTTGGCCTTCCCGAGGCGGCTGTCCGTGAAAGCCGCGAAAGGGTCAAGGCCGCCATTGTCAACTGCGGTTACGATTTTCCCGATGACAGGATCACTGTCAATCTTGCTCCGGCACACATCAAAAAGGAGGGCACGGGTTTTGATTTACCCATAGCCGTAGGCATTCTGGAAGCCTCTGGTTTATTGCCGTCCCATGGGGCAGACGACTTTTTGCTGGTGGGGGAACTGGCTCTCGATGGCCGCATCAAGCCTGTCACGGGCTGCCTGCCTCTTGCCATTGCCGCAAATGAGGCTGGATTTGCAGGTTTTCTGTCCCCTGCTGACAATCGCAGGGAAGCCTCAGTTGTTAAGGGAATAGACGTCTATCCGGTGCAGAGTCTGTCTGAAGTGGTTGATTTCTTGCGCCAAACCAAAGAGATTATTCCCGAGCCTCCTGCGACGGGACTTGACATAAATACATACAGCGTTGCGGAAGCCGATTTTTCCGAGGTAGCCGGCCAGGGGCATGTAAAAAGGGCTCTGGAAATTGCAGCTGCCGGGGCGCATAACGTACTTATGATCGGGCCGCCGGGATCAGGAAAGACCATGCTGGCCCGGCGCTTTGCCGGGATTGTGCCTCCCATGGATTTTACCGAGGCCATTGAAACCACAAAGATATTCAGCGTTGCCGGACTGCTGTCAAAGCAGCAGGCCCTTGTAACACAGCGGCCCTTTCGGGCCCCACATCATACCATCTCCGATGCAGGCCTGATCGGCGGCGGAACAGTGCCAAGGCCAGGGGAGGTGAGCCTTGCCCATAACGGCGTGTTGTTTTTAGATGAGCTGCCGGAATTTAAAAAAAGCGTTCTCGAGGTTCTGCGCCAGCCTCTGGAGGATCTGCAGGTGACTATATCCCGGGCATCCACATCCCTTACATATCCATCAGATTTCATCCTTATAGCAGCTTTAAATCCCTGTCCGTGCGGATATTATTCTGATCCTGCCCATGAATGCCGTTGTTCCTCGACCCAGATAGCCAAATATCGCAGCAGGCTTTCCGGGCCTCTGCTCGACCGCATAGACATACATGTGGAGGTGCCGGCGGTGGTTTACAGCGATTTGGTGGGGGAAAAAGCAGCGGAATCTTCGGCACAGATCTGCAAAAGAGTAATTGCCGCCCGGAAAATCCAGGCACGGCGTTTTGGCAAAAGCCGCGTACGGACCAATGCGGGCATGAACAGCCGTAACATCCGCCAGCATTGCACCATTGACAGTGAATCCGGGCAGATTTTGAAAAACGCGGCTGACCGCCTCGGGCTTTCGGCCAGGGCATATCACCGGATTTTAAAAATTTCCCGCACCATAGCTGATCTGGACAAATCCCCTGGTATCCAACCGCCGCATATCCTGGAGGCTATCGGCTACCGGAGCATGGACCGGCCTTTGTAACGGGCTGAGCGATTTTACGATCAAATTTGATGAGCCTTTAAAAACTCGCTTTTAAGCGGCTTTGTTAAAAGTTCAAGATCAAGGCTTGCGCGATTTTGAAGAATGCAGGGTACTTAGCAGTACGTGAAATTCTGAAAAATCGCGCGTAACGCAGATATTGGACTTTTACGAAGCCGTCAAAATTTTATTTAAATACAATATGTCTGGAGTCCATCTTGATACCTCATGACATCTGGGCGGAAATCGATCTGGCAGCCATTGCCCAAAATATTGGCAACCTGAGGGCTAAATTGCGCTATGGCACAAAGCTTATGGCAGTGGTAAAGGCAGATGCCTACGGCCACGGAGCAGTCCCCGTGGCCTGTCAGGCCCTTGCTGCAGGGGCAGATTACCTGGCAGTGGCGCGCCTGGGCGAAGCCATGGAGCTCAGGCAGGCAGGGATTGCTGCGCATATTTTAATTTTCGGCCACACTCGTCCGGAAATGACCCGTAAACTTATTGACAATGATCTGATCCAGACAGTTTCATCCTATGCCGATGCAAGTGCGCTTAGCCGTGGGGCAGAGTCTGCGGGGAGGACCCTGCGTGTTCATGTAAAGGTTGATACCGGCATGGGGCGTCTGGGTGTTGCTGGAATTGCATCTTGTCAAGACAGTGATTTTTTGGATGCGGCCGATGAAATCACTGCTATCTGCAACCTGCCCGGGCTTTCGGCAGAAGGGGTTTATACCCATTTTGCCACGGCCGACAGCGCAGACCTTGCCGGGGCAAGAAATCAGCTGGACATCTTTTTGGGCATCCTGTCACAGCTGAAAAACAGGGGGATAAATTTTGCAGTCCGCCATGCGGCAAACAGCGCAGCTCTTATCAGGCTGCCGGAGTCTCATCTGGATATGGTTCGTCCGGGGATAAGCATCTATGGATGTTATCCATGGGAAAAAGCCGACCCGCAGAATATAAGGCTTGAGCCGGCCATGAGTGTCCGTGCCCGGATTGTTCATTTAAAAACCGTGGGAGCCGGATTTAAAGTCAGTTATGGATGGACGGCACAAACCCGGGAAAAGACAGTTATTGCAACTGTGGCTGCCGGGTATGCAGACGGATTTTCCAGGCGGTTTTCATCCACGGGCATTATGCTGGTACGAGGCTGTCAAGCCCCTGTAATCGGCCGTGTATGTATGGACCACACCATGCTTGATGTGGGTCTTATCCCGCAGGTCGCCTGCGGGGATGCCGCATTGATCTTTGGCCGGGATGCCTGGGGAAAGCTGCCGGTCTCCGCCCTGGCAAATGCGCTGGGAACTATTCATTATGAAGTGTTATCCGGGATTTCGTCGAGAATTCCACGGGTATACATGAAACAGGCCTAAAACAGCCCCGACATCTTGTATTTCATCTGCTTTTCAGGACTATATATTGAGCTTTAGATAAAGACGTAACCCATCGGAATTGCCATTAAATTGAAACGTCGAAATCTCTTGACAATATAAGGTCCGGGTGTTAGATAAATTACTTTGCAAAATGGGATGAGTGTAGCATTTTGATTTTTCATGATATATTGAATTTCCAAGTGAATAGGACAATCGGAACCCGATTTTTAAACTGATAAAGATGCGATGGAACGGAACATTTTATAAGGATGTTTAAATGATTCGGCACGTGTGAGATGAGAAAGGAGGTGCTCACGGCTAGCGGGAAAAATTTTATTTTTTAACATGAACTTAGTGGAGATGTTGTGACATTCACTAACAATTGACAATCAGGAGGTTGATAATGCCAAGTTTCGTAATTACTGAAAAATGCGACGGCTGCAAGGGCGGGGACAAGACAGCATGTATGTACATTTGTCCCAACGACTTGATGGTCCTCGAACCAAACACCATGAAAGCCTACAACCAGGAGCCAGATCAGTGCTGGGAATGTTTTTCCTGTGTGAAGATCTGCCCGACACAGGCCATTGAAGTTCGCGGCTATGCCGACTTTGTTCCTCTGGGAAGCAGCATCTACCCCATGCTGGGAACCGAAGATGTCATGTGGACCTGTAAGTTCAGAAACGGCCTGGTCAAGCGGTTCAAGTTCCCCATCCGGACCACCCCTGAAGGTGAAGCCAATGCCTACAACGATCTGAAGGGCAAGGATCTCCAAAGCGACCTGCTGTCCACCGAAGAAGCTGACGGCTACCAGGTCCCGAAACCTCAGGCTACTGTATAGCCGCTGCCCGGACCGACAAGGACAAATTTAAACTGATTCGATCTTTAAGGAGGATATAAGATGGCATTACCGAATAAACCCAAGGGTGAACTCAAGGCCGTAAGAGATCCGGAAGTTGTGGAGAAGGAAGTCGACATCCTGATCGTAGGCGGCGGTATGGCGTCCTGCGGGGCTGCCTTTGAAGTAAAGAAGTGGACTGACAGCGAGTCCGTACTGCTCGTGGACAAGGCTGCACTGGAACGGTCAGGTGCTGTTGCCCAGGGTCTTTCCGCAATCAACACCTATATAGGCGACAATACTCCTGATGACTATGTCCGCATGGTCAGAAACGACCTGATGGGCATTGTCCGCGAGGACCTGATCTTCGACCTGGGCTGCCACGTGGATGACTCTGTTCATCTGTTTGAGGAATGGGGCCTGCCCGTGTGGAAGAAATCCCCGGAAGGCAAGAACCTTGATGGTAAAAAAGGTCTGAAGCAGGGCAGCCTGAAATCCGGTGCCCAGCCTGTCCGTACAGGTAAATGGCAGATCATGATCAACGGCGAATCCTACAAGCGGATCGTTGCCGAAGCCGCCAAAAAGGCACTGGGCGACGACAACATCCTGGAGCGGGTTTTCATCGTTGAACTGCTGCTCGACAAAAACAAGGAAAACCAGATCGCAGGCGCGGTTGGTTTCTCCGTGCGTGAAAACAAAGTCTATATCATCAAGGCTAAAACCATGATGGTGGCCTGCGGCGGTGCGGTCAATATTTACCAGCCGCGGTCGGTGGGTGAAGGCAAAGGCCGTGCATGGTACCCGGTATGGAACTCCGGTTCCACCTATACCCTGTGCATGAAGGTCGGCGCCGAGCTGTCCATGATGGAAAACCGTTTCACCCCCGCACGCTTCAAAGACGGCTACGGCCCGGTGGGTGCATGGTTCCTGCTGTTTAAAGCCAAAGCCCTCAACGGACTGGGTGAAAACTACGTGGCAAGCGATGCAGCCAAAAAAGAGCTGGAATTCTATGCTCCCTACGGCACCGCAGCCATTACCCCGACCTGTCTGCGTAACCACCTCATGCTCTTTGAGATGAAAGCTGGCCGCGGCCCGATCCTTATGGACACAGTCACCGCCCTTGCCGACCTGGGCAAGACCATGGACAAGAAGGAACTCAAGCATCTTGAGTCCGAAGCTTGGGAAGACTTCCTGGACATGACATGTGGCCAGGCCAACCTGTGGTGCGCCACCAACACCGAACCGGAAAAGAAGAACTCCGAGCTCATGCCCACCGAGCCGTACCTGCTGGGTTCGCACTCGGGCTGCTGCGGTCTGTGGGTCTCCGGGCCTGACTATGACTGGGTCCCTGATGATTTCAAGATCAAGGCAGACAACGGCAAGGTCTACAACCGCATGACCACGGTCAACGGTCTGTTCACCTCCGGTGACGGCGTTGGCTGCTCCGGCCATAAATTCTCCTCCGGCTCCCATGCAGAAGGTCGTATGGCTGCTAAGCAGATGGTCCGTTATACCAAGGATCACGCCGACTTCTCCCCCGAGCTGGCTCTTAGCAAGGAAGAAGTCGTGGCCCTGGTCTACAAACCGGTTCTCACCTATCTGGACAACTTTGAATATACAACCGCAGAAGACATCAACCCCAACTACCTCAAGCCCGAAGGCATGATGTACCGGCTGATGAAAGCAACTCATGAATACGGTGCAGGTACCGCAACTTTCTACCAGACCACCAGCAAAAACCTTGAAATCGTCATGGATATGCTGGAAGTCATGCGTGAAGACTGCGAAAAACTGGCCGCCGGCGACCTGCATGAACTGATGCGCGCTTGGGAAATCTATCACCGCATCTGGACGGTGGAATCCCATCTGCGTCACATCCAGTTCCGCAAGGAAACCCGTTATCCTGGCTTCTACTATCAGTCCGACTATCCCAACCAGGATGATAAGAACTGGTTCTGCTTCACCAACTCCAAGTATGATCCCAAGGCCCAGAAATGGGATACCTTCAAGCGGGATTACAAACAGATCATTCCCAGCTAAAGCTGAAATGATCGGAGATTAGCAGCATATACCTCCAGGTGTCGATCCGGCACCTGGAGGTTTTTATTAAATAAAAGAAAGTGGTATTTAAAACCAGTTAATCAACTTCTGCTTTGGAAACCGCAGGTTGGAATCCGGAAGACAGGTCCGGCAGCAAAACGGCCTGTTAAAATCCGGCATCGAACCGGCAGTTTCGAAAATAAGAAAACCAAACGAACATGGACGCGGAAACAACCGGTCCAATACTCAGGAATGTTAATATAATGGAATGAAGCGGTAAGGTATAGACGGTTAACCGAATCGAACCTATAAGCACGGAGGGACAGCATGAGTGAAGCGCAAGGAGCCCCGTTTAGCGGAAGCATCATGGTGGTCGGCGGCGGTATAAGCGGACTGACCACGGCTCTGGAAGCCGCGGAAGTGGGCTACGAAGTCTTTATTGTGGAAAAAAATCCTTATCTGGGCGGACGGGTGGCACAGTTGAAACAATATTTTCCAAAGTTGTGCCCGCCCACATGCGGCCTGGAAATCAACTTCCGCAGGATCAAGGACAATCCCAGAATTAAATTTTTCACCCTGGCAGACGTGGAGAAAGTAAGCGGGTCGCCGGGCAATTACAACGTTAGCATAAAGCTCAATCCCCGCTACGTTAATGAAAACTGCACCTGCTGCGGAGCCTGTGCGGAAGCCTGCCAGACTGAAATTTCCAATGAATTCAATTTCGGCATGGACAAGACCAGGGGCGCGTTTCTGCCCCATGAAATGGCTTTTCCTTCCAGGTATGTCATTTCCCCGCAGATTCTGGGTACCGAAGATGCCAAGCGATGCAAGGAGGCCTGCGGCTATGATGCCGTGGATCTGGACATGCAGCCTAAAACCCTTGACTTAAACGTTGGCGCAATTGTCTGGGCAACCGGCTGGGAGCCTTATGACGCTTCCAAAATCGATAACCTGGGATTCGGCCAGTATCCCAACATCATAACAAACATGATGCTCGAACGTCTGGCCGCGGCCAATGGCCCAACAAAGGGTCAAATCCTTCGTCCCTCGGACAGTCAGGCCCCCAAAAGCGTTGCTTTTGTCCAGTGCGCCGGCTCAAGGGATGAAAACCATCTGCCGTATTGCTCCTATATCTGCTGCATGGCCTCTTTAAAGCATGCCACCTATATCCGGGAGCAGTATCCTGATGCCAAGGTTTATATTTTCTATATTGACATGAGGGCTCCTGGCTACCGGTATGAAAAATTCTACGAAAAAATCAAGACGGATGAAAACGTCGAGTTCATCAAGGGCAAGGTCGCGGCTGTTGAAGACGCCGGCAGCGGTCAGGTAACGGTTGTGGCCGAAGATGCCGTCAACGGCGAGAAGATTCATCAGACCGTGGACATGGTCGTTTTGGCCACCGGCATGCAGCCCACGGCCGCCAACGCCAAGCTTCCGGCCGCTGACATGAACTATACAGATGACGGCTTCATCATCAACGACCTGGATAAGGGCGGGATGTTTGCTACCGGGTGCGCCAATCGGCCAGCCGATGTGATGATGTCCAATCAGAACGCGACCGGCATTGCCTTAAAGGCAATTCAAACCATGATGAAGCGGTAGGAGGTTAGATCATGAGTAAAAAATACGGCGTTTATATTTGCAAAGGATGCGGCATCGGCGATGCCTTGGACATAGAGGCGATCTGCGACGTGGTCGAAGAAGAGGCCCTGCCCTGCAAGACCCATGATTTTTTGTGCAGCCAGCAAGGCGTGGATTTCATCAAAAAAGACATTGAGGAAGAAGGCACCAATACCCTTGTGATCGCTGCCTGCTCAAGGCGGGTCAATTACAACACCTTTAAATTCGACGGCTGCATTGTCGAGCGGGTCAACCTCAGAGAAGGCGTTGTCTGGTCACATCCCCGGGATGCTTTTCCCATGCTCACCGAAGAGGAAAAAGAAGACGAGAACAATTTTGATCGCGTGCAGATGATGGCAGAAGACTATGTGCGCATGGGCATGGCCCGGGTGGAAAAAGTCAAGCTGCCCGAACCTTACCTGCTGGAAACCATGAGCAAAAAAATTCTGGTCATGGGCGGCGGAATCACCGGCATGAGCGCTGCTCTGGATGCTGCTGCTGCCGGCTACGAGGTAACCATTGTTGAAAAAGAGGATAAGCTTGGCGGCAATGCCCTTAAATGGCGCAAACAGCTTCCCCTTCAGCCTCCTTATGAAAACCTGATTCCACCCATGGTTGCCGACAAGATCAAGGCTGTGGAAAATAATCCCAAAATCGATATTTACACCGGAAATGTGGTGGCAAGAATTGCGGGACAGCCTGGCGATTTCACCGTTACTTTTAAAAAGCCAGGGGAAAAAATTGAGTTTGATGTACCCTACCCCTTGCCCCCGGAAATGCGGGTGGATGAAAACGGTAAGGAACTCGAACACGAAGCTCTTATGGAAAAATACAAGGAGTATAACGAAGGGCGTCGCGATATTCTGACACTGGACCCCAATGGTGAACATTTCGGAGCAGTTATTCTGGCTGCCGGATGGCGGCCCTACCAGCCCAGGGATGACGAATTCCCGCATTTGGGCTGGGGTGCAAGCCCCGATGTTGTGACCAACTATCAGTTTGAAGAAATGGCGGCTTCCGGAAAGATTACCCGGCCTTCGGACGGCAAGGAAGCCAAAAGCGTGGTTTTCATTCAGAGCCCCGGCGCCGGTGATGATGCTGATTTTCCCTATACCGGCGTGGTCACGAGTATGGTGGCATTAAAACAGGCCCAGTATGTGCGCGAGGATTATCCCGATGGCAAGGCCTATATTTTCTATGAGCACATGCGCACCTCGGGTCTCAATGAGAATTTCTACAAGGCAGCCCAGCAGGATTCAGGTATCTTCATGAGCAAGGGCGAGATTACCGAGGTAAAGAAAAACGGCAACGGACTGGCCGTGTCCGCCAAGGACACGCTTCTGGGAGAAAACATAGGGGTCAGCGCCGATCTGGTTGTTCTTGGCACAGGCATGCTTCCCGTGACCTATGATGATCCCACTGTGAACCTGGCCTACCGCCAGGGACCGGGTTTCAGGGATAATGATCTGTTTGACAAATATGCGGACTCTAATTTTATATGCTTTCCTTATGAAACTCAGAGAACCGGTATCTACGCTGCCGGCTCCGTCAGGCGAGCACTTTCAGTGGAAGAGTCCATGGAAGATGCCAGTGGCGCTGCATTGAAGGCCATTCAGTGTCTGGAATCTGTCAACCGGGGAGTTGCTGTCCATCCAAGATCCGGCGACATGACATTTCCTGATTTTTTCTTCCAGCGCTGCACTCAGTGCAAGCGCTGCACCGATGAATGTCCCTTTGGCGCCATTGACGATGACGAAAAGGGAACCCCCAAGCCCAATCCCACACGGTGCCGGCGATGCGGAACCTGTATGGGTGCCTGCCCGGAACGGATCATCAATTTTGCTGATTACAGCATTGACAGCATCGGTTCCCAGGTGAAATCTATCGTGGTTCCTTCGGAAGACGACTATGACGAGCCGCCTTTCCGGATCCTGGGCCTGGTGTGTGAAAATGATGCCTATCCGGCCCTGGACATCCTGGGCATGCATAAGAAATCCTTTTCCGCAGACGTTCGGCTCATTCCGGTAAGGTGCCTGGGTTCGGTCAACGTAATCTGGATCAAGGACGCCCTTTCACAGGGAATGGACGGGGTATTCTTGCTGGGCTGCAAGCATGGCGACGACTACCAGTGCCATTTTGTCAAGGGAAGCGAACTTGCAAGTATCCGGATGCAGAAAATCGGCGATGCCCTGTCAAGCCTGGCCCTGGAGGAAGAGCGCGTGGCGCAGTTTGAAGTGGCCATTGACGACTACGACAAAATTCCTGAAATTATTAACGGTTTTGTCGAGCAGGTCGAAGAGCTGGGGCCAAACCCGTTTAAGGGATTCTAAAAGGATTGATGCGAATACAGCCCAATTGAGGAGGTTTGATTATGGCGGATAAATACCTGGTTCAACCAGACATTGATTTTATCAACAAGGTCCGGGCAAACGGGGGCGAGTCTTTGAAAAAGTGCTTCCAGTGCGCTACATGCTCTGTTGCCTGTCCCATTGCACCTGACCGTAAACCCTTTCCCAGAAAGGAAATGATTGCAGCTTCCTGGGGATTGAAAGATAAGCTTTTGTGCAGCCCTGATATCTGGCTTTGCCATAACTGCGGGGACTGCTCCACCCTTTGTCCCCGGGGCGCAAAGCCCGGCGATGTTATGGCATCACTGCGCATGATGGCTATCAATGAGTATGCCACACCCAAAAGCGTGGCCAACGCAGTCAACGACCGAAAAAAGCTGCCGCTGCTCATTGCGCTGCCGGCGATTGTTTTTATCGTGCTGGGCCTGATCCTCAAGATGCTCGGTATCAACTGGCTGAATTTCAGCCCGGAACGGATTCACGGCGAGATTGCTCATGCCCAGTTCTTCTCTACCTGGCTGGTGGATCTGGTCTTCATTCCTCTGAGCATCTGGGCGGTGGCGGTCTTCGCCCTTGGATTGAAGCGGTTTATTGCAGATATGCACAAGAATGCAGTGGCCGAAGGCAAGACAGACAAGGAAACCATCGACGTCAAAGGGTTTCTGTCGGCCCTGGTGCGAGTCATTCCCCAGATTTTAAAGCACAACAAATTCTCCGAGTGCAGCGAGAACAACGATCGGGCCACCCCGCACATGATGGTGCTGTTTTCCTTTATCGGCCTGCTGATCGTCACCGGCGTCTTTTTTATAACCCTTTACGTATTCGGCATCCACGGTCCCTATTCCCAGCTTAACCCGATCAAGATCCTGGCCAACATCAGCGGTATAGCCCTGATCATCGGCGCGGCTCTTTTGATCAGGCAGCGGATGAACAAACCAGACGAAGTCTCCACATACAAGGACTGGTACCTGCTGTGGCTGGTGCTGGGCCTCGGCGTGACAGGCATGCTCGCAGAGCTGACCCGTCTGGCTGATGCGGCGTTTTTGACTTACCTCATCTATTTTATCCACCTGATGCTGGTATTTCATTTGATTGCATTCCTGCCATTTTCCAAACTGGCCCACCTGGTGTACCGCACCGTGGCCATGGCTTATAACGAGTATTCAGGCAGGGAAGCAAAAAAAGCCTGAAATATGATTCAGGCAGTTTTTTTGTAAGCAAAAGGGGGCTTTCTTCATAAAGCCCCCTTTTTGCGTCTTTGACCTTTTGTGAAAAAGGGTGTTGAAATTTTAAAGATGCAGTAAGTATTATAATTTTGTGAAAAAATGCTTTTTTTAATATGGCAAATTTTTTCATCATGCCAATATTATGCTATAAGGAGTCTGTCAAAAAAACGTTATCCTGATTGCCGGCAATGGTCTGGCTTAAAAGGATTAACCCATTTTTTACGGCACCATCTGAAAGCAGACTTTTTACGAGAGCATCATTTTTAGTCTTAACTTGAAAATCGCTCAGGTTGGGTAAAAGGAAAAAAAAGATCGGGCCGCCATGAATACTACAAAATCAAAACCGGGTGCAGGAGGTAACGTGAAGGGAGTGGTTCCGGGCGGCTGGATGGCAAATGATCTGGATCGGCTCCTGGAGATGATCCTTGAGGCCGGGGCCAGGATGATGCATGCCAGGGCAAGCTCACTTCTGTTTTTGAATAGAAAAACCGGCAGGCTCCATTTTCAGGTAGCCACAGGTGCTAAAAAAGATGAAATAAAGCAGTTTTCCATTCAGCCAGGGGAGGGCATTGCAGGTCATGTCGCTCAAACCGGTGAACCTTTGCTCATCGGGGATG
>JAABTZ010000397.1 GCA_011389605.1 Desulfobacteraceae bacterium | reverse complement strand
CTTGCCGCAGTAAACCAGGGCTTTTCTGTTTTTAAAAAATGCGTTTTTTCCATTTTTGATCTCACTTTCCGGCTTTCCTTGGCCGGGTCTTTTCAGCTGGTCACCGGCACCAGCACTACCGGCACAGGACTTTGCCGGAGCAACTCCCTTGAGGACCGGCCTGTAAAAGCATTTTCAACAAAGCCGTAGTCCTGGCGCCCCATAACCAAAACCCCGTATTTCCCGGTTTCAGCATGCTCCAGGATAATATCTTCCGGTTTGCCGAATTCTACGATCACATCGGCAAGGGAGAAGCTACAGGCCGGTAGCTGACAGCCGAGTTCGTCACACATTTTTCCCAGTCGGTTTTTGATTTCTTCTGTAATCTGTGCCTGACTTTTCTGTTTTAACTCCTCTTTGCTGCCGTATCCCAAAAAAGCGGCCATGAGCAGTTCCGCATTAGGGGAGGTCTGCCGGATTACGTGGAGCACTGTCAGAGAGGCTGAAAAAGCATCTGCCAGGGCCACGGCATAGCCCATGGCTTTGCGGGCCCCTTCGGAAAGGTCGGTTGCATAAAGTATATGATCGATGCGTGGAATCATGTCAAAAGCCTTATTCAAACCTAAATCCTGCAAGATAGGTGTCGAGTTTTTTTTCGTTTTCCGGGGCCAGCTCCGGGCAGTCCTCTGCCCCCCGGCCGCCTTCAGCAGCCTGGGCTGCAAAGACCATGCAGGTTGGCTGGCCGCACTTTTTACAGTTTGTTTTGAGCAACAGTTTTAAAATTTCAAATCCCGGATTGCACTCCGTCCTGAAAATATTTTTGGTGTAGGATTGCAGAAGCATCCTTTTGCTCTTTTCAGGGTATGTTTTATTTTTTGATCCAGTTTATAACATCTTCTTTTTTGGGGATTTTACCAACAGACTTGACCTCGCCGTCCACCACTACCGCAGGGGTTCCAAATACCCCGTAGCCGGCAATTTCCTTGATATCTGTTACCTTTTGCAGATCAGCTGTGGCGCCTGATTCTGCGATTGCATCCATTACCACTTCTTCTGCTTTTTTGCATTTGGGGCAGCCAGGGCCCAAAACTTTGATTTCCATGATTGTTCTCCTTGTTTGACTTGATTATCAATCTTGACGGCTTCGTAAAAAGTCAAATATCTGCGTTGCGCTTCATCCCTCGGAAATTCACGTACGGCTAAGTACTCTGCATTCCTCGTGATTTTGTGCGCCTTGATCTTGAATTCTTTACTGCGCCATCTGAAAACCGACTTTTTACGAGAGCATCAATCTTGTAAGTCCGGTGAATGCAGAAATGGTTATACGCTTCATTATACTGAACATAATAATTGCATTGGGCCCTTCAAGCCCAGGCCTTTTGAGTCCGGGCGGGCTGGGTGCGGCAGATATATTCGCGCCGGATTTCCGGAAGCCGGCCGGTTAGTTCCGCGATTTCTGCTTCGTCTTCCAGCCAGTGCCGCAGATTGCCCAGCATGCTGGACGCATAAGGGCTGTCAGAGCCGTCTGCCAGGGTATAATTGACCCACAGGCCGGCTTTTTTATATGTTGCCAGCCCGGCTTCCTCAAGAATCTTTAAGTGCTTGCTGGCAGTGGATTGTGCGATGCCCAGTGCTGTCTGGATTTCACATACGCACATCTGCTTGCGCTGCAGCATTTTCAAGATTTTGACCCGGGTTGGATCCGACAGGGCTTTCATGACTTTTGTGAATTTTTTCATAGACGATCGCTCCGGTTTTCAAATTTTAAACCTGACGGCTTCGTAAAAAGTCTGATTTCAGATGGGGCCGTAAAAGGTTCAAGATCAAGGCTTGCGCGATTTTGAAGAATGCAGCGTACTTAGCCGTACGTGAAATTCTTCAGAAATCGCGCATAACGCAAATATTAAACTTTTTACGGTTCCATCAAACTTATATCGTTAAACAGCAATATATAGATTGAACGAAGAATGTCAACAGGAAATCGTCAAGGCAGGCGCATGATAAAAGATCGGGGTCAGGAATAAGCGTTTTTATTGTTGTGCCGGTAGGTTATGATGCGGACTTTTTCCAGGGTTACAAGTCCTTCGCCGATCATTTTGTCAAGCTCGGGCAGAAAAACATTGATTCTTTCTTCTGAATCCACAATTTCGATTACCAGGGGAAGATCTTCGGACAGGCGCAGGATCTGGGAGGTATGGATGCGGCTGTTGGCCCCGAAGCCCAGGATTCCGCGTATTACCGTGGCCCCGGCCATGCCGCTTTTGCGTGCTTTTTCAACAATTGCCTTATACAGGGGGCGACCGTCGAATTTGTCTGTTTCGCCGATAAATATACGCAAAAGCACTGATTCGGATGGAAGCTTCATTTATCCCATTCCTTTTGTTCAGATCCATCGCACCAGACTTATGCCCCCGAGCAGGGCAAGAAAACCGAGCCCATTTTGCAGCATAAAGTTTCCTGCAGCCGGGAGCCATTCTGCTGTACGCATCAGCTGCTGGGTTTCCAGCATATAGGAGGAAAAAGTGGTAAAAGAGCCCATAAAACCTATCATCACCACAACTCTGACCTGGCCGGCAGCCGGCCATTTGTTTTCAAAAAATGCCCATGCCGCGCCTGCGAAAAAACAGCCGATGATATTGACCGCAAGGGTTCCCCAGGGGAAACCCGCTCCGGTAAATCTGTGTATCAGCCCGGCAAGCCCGTAGCGGCAGAGGGTGCCCGCAGATCCGGCTGCACACAGTAAGACGATCCGTGTAATCATTGCTTTTTTTTGTAAAGTTGCATGGTTTTGGCCAGGATTTGCCGCTTTAACATTATAATTTTATGGAGTTTTCATATGCTTCGTCAAGCCGTCTGCAGATATACTCGATAAGATCGGGATCGTTTTCATCCAGGTCAAAGCAGTATCCGTCTTCGCCCATAAGCCCTTCGGGAACAAGATCCCCGAGTTCTTCCGGATCAGTGATCATTTCGCCGTAAAAACAGACAGAAAGCCAGCGTGGATCTTCATCAATAACGTCCATCAGTACAAACAGGGCAAGGCTCTGGCCCTTGCGTGTTGCCCGAAGAGAGTAAGTAAGCCCGGGCCGGGGCACAAAATCAAGCGTGATATCATCATTCTGCTCTATCCGCGACTTAAAGTGCAGAAAAATCTGCCGGCATCCGTTGGGATCACTGCTCCATTGATCCAGAAAGGTCTTGAGGTCTGTTGATTCATCCATTTTTTATTTCCTTTTTGCATCCTGCTGCGGATTTAAGGTTGATTGCTAAACTGAAACTGTTTTATTTTCCGGAGAAACACATGGTTTTACATAGTTTTGATGCACTCGTAAAAAGTCGCTTTTAGACGGCTTTGTAAAAAGTTCAAGATCAAGGCTTGCGCGATTTTGAAGAATGC
>JAABTZ010000396.1 GCA_011389605.1 Desulfobacteraceae bacterium | reverse complement strand
ATGCCCACAAAATAAAGGCCGTGGGCAACCAGCCGGGGCCGGATCTGTTCACAGATCTGCCTTTCGCGCTTGGTAATGTGATGCTTGCATGCCTTGCCGCCTGCATGGATATTGGTGCGAAAGCTTCCGTCAGGAGGTTTTCTGCACATTGCGCCAAGGATTTGCCCGTTTAAAAGCAGAATGCGCACATCACCCTTTTCCTTGACAGCCTTTAAGTATTCCTGGACCATGATCTGCTCGCGCTCGGCATACGGCTTATGGGCGCCCACGTAATATTGGATAAGGGAATTCAAGTTTTCCGGGTCCCGGGTGCTGACCTTTATTATTCCCTGGCCGCCGAATCTTCCCAGGGGTTTGATGACCATATCTCCGCCGAAGTTGTCGATTATTTTCCGCAGCCGGGACGGGTCCCTGGAGATATGGGTTTCCGGGATAAGGTCCGGGAAATTGAGGGTATAAAGCTTGCTGTTGCCCAGGATCATGCCGCAGGGGTCATTGACCATAAAGACCTGGTCGCGTATGGGAGCCAGAAATTCAATGGAGCTGTAATTAAGGGGCGGATCTTTTCTCAAAAAAAGGGCGTCAATCTCGTTTATCTCCTCAAAGCTCAGAGATTCCTTTTGCTGCTGGGCAACGACTTTTTCCCAGTATTGCTCAAGGGACAGATCCGGCTTTACTGTTATGTCCTTCATCCGGGCAACAATGTGCTGCTGCCGGACATAGATGTCATGGGGTTCGAGAAAAAAAACCGAGTGGCCCCGCTGGTTGCATTCATACATGAGAGCCGCGGTGGTTTCAAAAACCGGATCAATGCCTTCGAGCCTGTCCATGACAAAAGCTATTTGCATGGTGCGTCCTTTTCTGAATCGGTCACTGCTTCGGCCTCTGCCACCCTGGATTGAAGGTGCCGGAGGCGGTGACTTAATGCCGTGCAGATCTGCAGGGCAATTGCCGGGTATTCGCGTACCAGCTCGTTGAACTCCGGTTTGTCAAGCACCAGAAACCGTGATGGCTTAAGCGTTCTTATCGTTGCCGATCGTTCGGTTTCCTCAAAAAGTGCCATTTCTCCAAAATAATCTCCCTGGCCCATCTTGTCGAGCCGAATCTGCTTTTCCTCATCCAGGCCCTTGCAGACAGCAACCTCCCCGTCGATTATAAGAAAAACCCGGTCGCCCGGATCGCCTTCTGCAATAACGACCTGGTCTTGGGGATGGTATACCTCCCGGGTTACGGCTGCAATGGCACCCAGTTGGCTCACTGTCAGGCCTGAAAAAATGGCAATGTTTTTGAGCAGCAGAATTTTTTCAGGAACTGTAAGTTCAGTATCCATGATTTGCTCCTTTTGGTCAAGTAGCCCGGCGGCATCAGTGTCGATTTTCCGGGCCAGAAGCCGGATATGGGGATTGGAAGATGATTCAAGCCCGGCGATAACCGATTTTTGCCTGGCTGCTGCTTCAGCATTGTATGAAAGCAGGTAAAGGCCCAGTATGGACTCCATCCAGTCCGGATCAGTTAACAGGGCCGGGAAAAGTTCCTTTGATACAGATGCAAATTTTGGCAGCCTGAAGAATTTTTTTCCCTCTGCAAGACTTTGGGACGGGGATTCGCCTTCAAGCAGGGGGGAGACCATGCGAAAAATTTTGTGATCCATGATATCGCCTAGCAGCTCGATGCTGTTGGCCCTGTGGCGGGCGCTGGCGGAAAAAAGTCCCCTGAATGCCGTCCACATCCGGCCTTTGCGATCATGGATGGCCAAAACCCTGAACGTGTTTTCCATCATAAGATCTTTTTTTTCAAGCAGATGCTCCTTGAGAAGCTCTTTTGCCCTGTTTGCGGGAAGTTTTTCCAGGGCCGCAAGCTTGGCCAGGCAGGTGTATGCCTGAAAAATTCCCTGGCGGGTAAATCTCACCAGGTCCAGGTCCTTGATGTTTAAGGCTTCGAGAAGATGGAAAATTGATTCCCTCAGTCTGCGGTTGGGCCGGTTTAATGCCTCAATGAGGCTCTGGCCGTTGATGTATGCGGCGTTTTTGACTTTTTCCCTTGCCATGCTGGCAATGGCTTCATCATTATCGCCCAGGTGTGCGATGACTTCGGAAAATGCCTTTTCATCCTTGATTTCAATGGTTTCCAGGGCTGCCATGCGAAGGCCGGCATCCGGGTGATTAAGGAAGCGGGCTGCAATCTCGTTTAAATCTGGCGGGGCCAGCAGGGCCAGGGACCGGAGGATGTCTTTTATTACCGGTTCATTGTCCGGCTCTGAAAGCATTTGTTCCAGGGCGGTGCTGTAGTCCTGCCGCCCGGTTTGACCCGCGGCGATCACCCCGGCTCTTCGCTGGTTTATGTCTCCGGACTCCAGCCATGAATCGATTTCAGGCCGGAGTTTTTCAGGGTCTTTCATGTAGAGGCATCCGGCGGCATGGCCCTTGACTTCGGGATGAGCGTGCCGGATAAAAGTTTCAAGTCTCTTTCTGATGGCCGGGTTGCCTGAACCACTGCGCCGGATGGTGTTTATAACTGCCACGGCAAGCGCGGGGCTGTTTTCAGAATAAAGCATCTGCTCCAGCATTTCCGAGGCTTTGGCTCCCGGTTCATCCGGCAGCATATCAAGCATCCCAATGCGGGTATCGGTGTCCTGGTTCCATATCGCCTCGGCCACCAGATCCCCGAAATTCTTAACATCCAGGGTTTTAAGAAGCCTGGCATACCAGAGGGCCTCCTGGCCCCTGGCGTTTAAAAACGATTCAGCCAGCTTTGTGTCTGCCTGGTCTTTTTTGAAGATCTTGCCAAGGTTTTCCGCCTCCATGCTTTTTAAGTCCAGCATGTTCTGGGAGATCAAATTGTTTAGAATGGATGCGTATTTTCGCTTTAAAACAATGGGTGCGGCCAGCCATACAAGCACAAAGGGCAGGGCCACCAGGGAAAGGTAGCGGGGATGGAAAAGATTGGCAGATGCTAAAATCAGCCCTGAACCCAGAAAAAGTGCCGCACGCACCACGGTGCCCCGAAGAAAGGGCCGGACCATGGCCCTGTAGGATTCAGGAAACAGCCCGATTAGAATGGAGCTGGCAGGCATGTTTATGGTGGTTCTGATAATGTTTGTGGACATACGGGCATAGATGGCTGAGAAGATGTCAAATTTCATCAGAAATGCTGAAAAGGCAATAATGTAGTTAAATGGATGGAACATCAAGGCCACGGGAAGGCCGAAACGCCCGTAGAGCCGGCCTACAAACAGCAGCAGCACAAGGCTGATTATGTTTAGCACGCCCCGGAAATAGGAAAAAAAGCCAAGCAGCCCTGATTCGCTTGCAAAATAGGCGTCTGCGGCAAAGTTGAACTGGTAGTTCATAATCGTTATGACAACATTGGGCATGAAGTTTAACACCAGCACGATTT